>JAUXNZ010000292.1 GCA_030682595.1 Rhodocyclaceae bacterium
GCACCGCCTCGTCCTGACCAACGACGCGCCGGTGCAGTTTTTCTTCCATGCCTAGCAGCTTTTCGCGCTCGCCCTGCATCATCTTGCTGACGGGAATGCCAGTCGCGCGCGAGACGACCTCGGCAATTTCCTCCGCGCCCACCTGGGTACGCAACAGCCGGTTTGGCGCCGTCTCGCCAGCGCCGACTTTCTGCTGTGCTGCGTCCGCGGCCTTCAATTGCGCCTCAAGCTGCGGCAGCTTGCCGTACTGCAACTCTGCCAGCTTGTCGAAAGCCCCCTGACGCTGCAGGTCGGCGATCTCGCCGCGCAGTTTCTCGATCTCTTCCTTGACGTGCTGGGTGCCCTGCACCTGCGCCTTTTCGGCCTTCCAGATTTCTTCGAGGTCGGAGTATTCCTTGGACAGCTTGGCGATCTCATCCTCGATCAGGACGAAACGCTTCTTCGAGGCTTCGTCCTTTTCCTTCTTCACCGCCTCGCGCTCGATCTTCAGCTGGATCAGGCGCCGGTCGAGCTTGTCCATGACTTCCGGCTTGGTGTCGATTTCCATCTTGATGCGCGCCGCCGCCTCGTCGATCAGGTCGATGGCCTTGTCCGGCAGGAAGCGGTCGGTGATGTAGCGGTGGCTCAACTCGGCCGCCGCGACGATGGCCGGGTCGGTGATGTCCACGCCGTGGTGGATCTCGTACTTCTCCTGCAGGCCGCGCAGGATGGCGATGGTGCTCTCGACGCTGGGCTCGTCCACCATCACCTTCTGGAAGCGCCGCTCCAGCGCGGCATCCTTCTCGATGTACTTGCGATATTCGTCGAGCGTGGTGGCGCCGATGCAATGCAGCTCGCCGCGCGCCAGGGCGGGCTTGAGCATGTTGCCGGCATCCATTGCGCCCTCGGCCTTGCCGGCGCCGACCATGGTGTGCAGCTCGTCGATGAAGACGATGATGCGGCCCTCGTCCAGCGCGATTTCCTTGAGCACGGACTTGAGCCGTTCCTCGAACTCGCCGCGATACTTCGCGCCGGCCAGGAGCGCCGCCATGTCGAGGCTCAGCACCTTCTTGCCCTTGAGGGTTTCCGGCACTTCTCCGTTGATGATGCGCTGCGCCAGGCCCTCGACGATGGCGGTCTTGCCCACGCCGGGCTCGCCGATCAGCACCGGATTGTTCTTGGTGCGCCGCTGCAGGATCTGGATCGCGCGGCGAATCTCGTCGTCGCGGCCGATCACCGGGTCGAGCTTGCCCTGGCGGGCGCGCTCGGTGAGGTCGAGGCAATACTTCTTCAAGGACTCGCGCTGTCCTTCGGCTTCCTGGTTCTCGACATTCTGGCCGCCGCGCACCGCCTGGATGGCATCTTCCAGCGACTTGCGCTGGGCGCCCGCCTCCTTGAACAGCCGGCCGGTTTCACCTTTGTCGCTGGTGAGGGCGAGCAGGAACATCTCCGAGGCGATGAACTGGTCGCCCGCCTTCTGAGCCTCCTTGTCGGTGACGTTGAGCAGGTTGGTCAGGTCGCGGCCGATGGAAACCTCGCCACCGTGGCCCTCCACCTGGGGCAGGCGGTCGATGGCGGCGTCGAGCGCCTTCCGCAGCGGCGTGACATTGATGCCAGCCTTCGCCAACAGCGAGGTCGTGCCGCCATCCTCCTGGTTGAGCAGCGCCAGCAGCAGATGCTGCGGCTCGATGAGCTGGTTGTCGTGGCCAATGGCGATGCTCTGGGCTTCGCTGACGGCCTGCTGGAACTTGGTGGTGAATTTGTCGAAGCGCATGACGGAATCCTCAATGCTTAATAACGTTACTGCCAACGTTGGGACTGGATGGCCGTTTTCAACTCTAGTCGACCGGGGCATAATACGCAGCAACAAAAAAGGGGTGGGAATGGCAAGCAGGGCAATTCATCCGGTGCTGGCGGGGTTGCGTGGCCTGGCAAGCGGCAAGGTCGTCAGCGCACGCACGGCAGTGGAGCTGATCCGCGACGGGGATACGGTTGCGACGGGCGGTTTTGTCGGCATCGGCTTTCCCGAACAGATTGCGGTCACGCTGGAAGAGCTGTTTCTCGAAACCCGCGACCTGCCACCGCAGCCCAGCGGTCACCCGCGCAACCTCACTCTGGTCTACGCCGCCGGGCAGGGTGACGGCAAGGACCGCGGACTCAACCATCTGGGCTATGAAGGACTGATCAAGCGCGTCATTGGTGGCCACTGGGGTCTGGTGCCGCGCGTCCAGGCGCTGGCGGTTGAAAACCGCATCGAAGGCTGGAATCTGCCGCAGGGCGTCATCACCCACCTGTTCCGCGACATTGCCGCCGGCAAGCCCGGTACGCTGACGCATGTCGGCCTGGGCACCTTTGTCGATCCGCGCTTCGGCGGTGGCAAGCTCAACCCGCGCACCACCGATGACATCGTGCGGTTGATGGAAATCGATGGCCAGGAATACCTGTTTTACAAGGCCTTCCCCATCCACGTCGGCATCATCCGCGGCACCACGGCCGATCCGGATGGCAATATCAGCATGGAGAAGGAGGCGCTGACCCTCGAAGCCCTGGCCATCGCCATGGCGGCGCACAATTCCGGCGGCATCGTCATCGCCCAGGTCGAACGGGTCGCCGCCAGTGGTTCGTTGCCGCCACGGCAGGTGAAGATTCCCGGCATTCTGGTGGATTGTGTGGTCGTCGCCGAGAAGCCCGAATACCACATGCAGACTTTCATCGAACAGTACAGTCCGGCCTTCTCCGGCGAAATCAAGGTGCCGCTCTCGGCCATTGCGCCCATCCCGCTGGACGAGCGCAAGATCATCGCCCGCCGCGCGGCGCTGGAACTGACGCCGCACGCCGTGGTGAATCTGGGCATCGGCATCCCCGAAGGTGTCGCTTCCGTGGCCACCGAGGAGGGCGTGCTCGACCAGATGACCCTGACGGCCGAACCCGGCGTGATTGGCGGCATTCCGGCCGGCGGCCTCAACTTTGGCGCGGCCACCAATACCGCGGCCATCATCGACCAGCCCAGTCAGTTTGATTTTTACGACGGTGGCGGCCTGGATATCGCCTTTCTCGGCCTGGCGCAGGCCGACCGCGCCGGCAACCTCAATGTCATCCGGTTCGGCAAGCGGATGGCGGGAGCTGGCGGTTTCATCAACATTTCGCAAAA
>JAUXNZ010000304.1 GCA_030682595.1 Rhodocyclaceae bacterium
CCACCGCCACCCGCGAGTCTTCGACCACCAGCACCTTGAAGCTCTCCTGTTCGCGGGTCTGGATGAAATCGAGGATCCTCGACAGCAGGTTGGCGGCCTGTTCTTCGCGCTGAATGGTGATATCGATGCCGACGCGCATCAAGGTAACCATGACATCGAGTTCGCGCGGCACACCCACATAAAACAGCTGGGTGGCGGGACAACTGACGCGCGCCTGCTTGATCAGGGCCAGTTTCCCATCATCGATATGCTCATCGCTCGGAACGAAGATGATGGCAAATGGCGCTTCACGCTGGGGCAGTGGCTCATCCCAACTCGACTCGACCACCCGGAAACCATAGAACGACAGTTGCTCGCGCAGCCCCTTGGCCCAACCGTTTTTCAGCTCGACGACCATCCACACGGTGCGCGGCCTGACCCATTCCGGCATGCCGAGCGCGGTCATTGTTTCGTTGAGGCGCTTTTCGGTATCGACTGCAGCATGGCGCGCGGTGAGGATTGCGCCCAACAGCGGACCGACCCGCTGATCGAGTGTCGTCACGCTTTGTGCGGCAAGCGGGTGCGTGGAGGGGTCGCCAAACAAAGCCAGCGCCGCGTTTTCCAGGCTCTCGCACTGGCGCACCAGACCGGGCAGCCGGAGGCGAGTCAGTTGCTCGGCCAGGCTGTTCAGCGCCAGGGTGAACTCAACGAAGCGGTCAAATGTGCCGTCATCGCGATAGGCCTGCCAGCGCTGCTGGACAGCATCAATATGACCACCGACATCGTGCGACATGAACTGTCATGACCTCCTTGGTGGCAGCGATTATAAGAGCGCCGTACCGCCAGCGCCGACTTTTATTGGGGTAACCCGCCAGACCAGTCTGATCCTGGCGCCCGGGCACGACGTCTCTATATCCCCAGCATCTCCCGCGCGTGCCGGCGTGTGGTGTCGGTAATTTTCACGCCACCCAGCATGCGGGCGACTTCCTCGACACGGCCATCGGGGTCGAGCGGCGTGACGCGGCTGACAGTGGCGACGCTGCCATTTTCGTTGCGGGTTTCCTTGGCGATCGACCATTGCCAGTCGGCGCGCGCCGCGACCTGCGCCAGATGGGTGACGCACAGCACCTGGCGGTCCGTGCCGAGTTGCTTGAGCATCTGTCCGACGATTTCGGCAACGCGACCGCCGATGCCGACGTCGACTTCGTCGAAGATCAGTGTGCCGACCGCGTGGGACTGGCTGGCGATGACCTGCAGGGCGAGGCCGATGCGCGACAGTTCGCCGCCCGACGCCACCTTGGCGAGTGGCCGCAGCGGCTGGCCGGCATTCGCGGTGACCAGAAACTCGACGGCTTCGAGTCCGCAGGAAGCAGCTTCGGCAAGCGGCGACAAGGCAACCTCGAAACGGCCACCGGCCATCGCCAGGTCCTGCATGGCAGCACTGACTGTCTTGCTCAGCGCTTTTGCCGCACGGGTGCGCTCGGCAGTGAGGCGCTTTGCCAGGGTGCCGAAGGCCGCCGCCGCAAGTTGCTCGCGCTCGGCCAGTGCCGCGGGGTCGGCAGCGAAGGTTAGTTCACTCAGCCGCGCCGCCAACCTGGCATGCACAGCGGTCAACTCTTCCGGTGCAGCACGATGCTTGCGCGCCATCTGCGTCACGGCGTCGATGCGGGCATCGAGTTCGCTGAGGAGCGCGGGATCGAGGTCGAGCCGCTCGCGGTAGCGCCGTAGCGCCAGCGCCGACTCTTGCAACTGGATCAGCGCACTGTCGAAAAGCTCTGCGGCCTCCCCCAACGCAGCATCGTAGTCAGTCAATTCCGTGAGCCGCGCGCTGGCATGCTGCAAGGCCGGCAGCGCTGCAGCGCCGTCACCCTGGCCTTCGTCAAGCACAGCCAGTGCGGCATCGCTGGCCTCGAGCAGGCTGGCGGCATGGGCGAGCCGGCGCTGTTCCTGTTCGGTTTCCTGCCATTCCTGCGCATCGAAAGCCAGTGCGGCGAATTCCTTGACCTGCCATTCGAGCAGTTCGCGTTCGCGCGTGCTGGCTGCAACATCCTTTTCCGCAGCCTGGCGCGCCGCGCTGGCATTGCGCCAGACCGCGTGAGCGGCGGCCACGTCCCTGGCCAGTGACTGTGCCCCGGCATGCGCATCGAGCAGGGCGCGCTGGGCATCGGCGCGCAGCAACGAGTGGTGCGCATGCTGGCCATGAATGTCGGCCAAGAAATCCGCCGCTTCGCGCAACTGGCCCAGCGTTGCCGCCGCGCCGTTGAGGTAGGCCCGCGAACGGCCGCCGGCATCGACGATGCGGCGCAGGATGCAGGTGTCCGTGTCGAAATCGTTGGCCGCCAGCCAGTCGGCCAGCGGCGTTCCGGGTGTCACGGCGAATTCGGCGGAAACCTCGGCTTTTTCCGCGCCGTTCCGCACCACGCTGGCATCGGCGCGCTCGCCCAGCGCCAGCGACAGGGCATCGACGAGGATCGACTTGCCCGCGCCGGTTTCGCCGGTAAGCGCGCCAAAACCGGCGGCAAACTCCAGTTCGAGCCGGTCGACGATAACGAAGTCGCGGATGACGAGGCGCAGCAGCATTTTCTACCTATGCGGCGTGGCGCTCCAGTTGAGCTTTTCGCGCAGCATGGCGAAATAGCTGTAACCGGGCGGGTGCAGCAAGGTGACGACATGGCTGCTGCGCGCCACGCGGACGATGTCGCCGGCCACGATGTCGAAGTGACTTTGGCCATCCAGATGCACGCGGGCTTCGCCCGGCGTCAGCAGCACCATTTCGACGCGACTCGAATCGGCAATCGTGATGGGGTGGTAGGTCAGGGCATGCGGGCACAGCGGCACCAGCGCGATGCCCGGCACGGCGGGGTGCAGGATCGGGCCATTGGCGGACAGCGCATACGCCGTCGAGCCCGTGGGCGTGGCGACGATCATGCCGTCGGCACGCAACACATAGAGGAACTCGTCATTGACGCGCACCTCCATTTCGATCAGGCGGCCAAGATCGCCCTTGTTCACCACCACGTCGTTGAGCGCGAATCGCTGAAATACCGCCTCACCCGCCCGCAGCACCTGGGCCTCAAGCAACAGGCGCCGGTCCTTGGTGAACTCCCCCGCCAGGAGCCGGTCGATCGCCGTCAGCATGTCGGTGCGGGAAATATCGGTCATGAAGCCCAGCCGACCCTGGTTGATGCCGACCAGCGGCACATCCCGCGCGGCCAGATGCCGGGCCGCGTTGAGCAAGGTGCCGTCGCCGCCGACGACGATGGCGACATCGGCCGCCGCGGCCATTTTTTCAAAGCTGGCGGCAAGTTCCGGCGCGCCGATGGCCGCCGCGCTTTCCGTCTTGACCAGCAGGGTCAGACTGCCGTCATTGACGCGGCGCAGATGTTGCAGCAGGGCGAGCAAGGCCGCCGTGGCTTCGGGGCTGCCGTCCTTGCCAATCAGGGCAATCGTGCGGAAAGCCCCCCCCGACAACGCCGCTTTGCGGCGTTCTCCCCCCAGGGGGCTAAGAAACTCTTGGGACGGCCCGGCGTGTTTCTTGTTCATGGCAATTTTTCAAACTCCGCTGGGAGCAAACAGTTTTGCAGGGTGCGCTGGGTAAAGAGGTGGCGGCCGTCGCAAACGAAGCCGAGTTCCTCCCAGTCCACCGCATCGTTGAGCAGGTCGGTCGCCCGTTGCAGGTCCATCCCCGCCACTTTCGGAAACAACGCCAGCACCGAACCGTCGTAGTTGGGACAATCATGCATGAAAAATGGCCGGGCGCGCCGCGTCTTGACATTCACATAGATGCGCGGCAGCGCCGACACCTGATGCAAGCGCCCCCAGTGCCACCAGTTGGATTCGTCAAAGGGCCGCACGCGGCGGCCCAGCAGCCGCTCCTTGTGCGCCTCCAGATGTGCCAGCAAAGGCGAGGGCAGAGCGTGGCCGAAGATCATGCGCCGCGTTTGACCGTCATCCACCGTCTTCGAGTAGACGAATTCGGCGTTGCCTTCCGGATGCCCGAAAATCTCGTCGGCGCCTGAAACCGCCCCGACTTTCACGTCGAACAGTTCGGCGAGCGGCAGACGGTAAGCGCCCCGCAAGAACATCAACTGCCCATCCACCAGTGCGAAATGGCGGCCATCGTTGAGGCGGCGCGTATGGCGGCCGCGCTCGAAGCGGAAAATCGCGCAATTGGGGTTGTGCGAACCGAAGATGCGCGTATCGCCCAGCTCGATGAAATCGGTGATGTCGCCCTCCGCGTGGAGGAAGGTATTCAGCTTGCGCGCAGCGGTGAGTTTGGTGAATTCGCGCGGCACGATGAAGATCAGCTCGCCGCCACGGCGCAGATGGCGCACCGCCTTTTCGATGAAATACAGGCAAAGATTGCTGCGCCCGTCGAACAGCGCGCTATCGAGCCGTGCCAGGGTTTCCGGCGGAATGTCCTGCTGGCGCACATAGGGCGGATTGCCGATCACCGTGTCGAATTTTTCGGTGACGGGATAGGCGAAAAAGTCCATAACCCTGGCGCCCGGCGGCGCAACGGTCGCGTCGATCTCGATGGCTTCGCAGCCATTGATGCGACGGTAGAAGGCGCCGTCACCCGCCGCCGGGTCCAGGCTGCGCCCGCGCCGCTGCCGCAGGGCGAGCATGCGTTCGACCACCGCGTCGGGGGTGAACACCTGGCCCAGGGCATGGACATTCAGTTGGCGGGACATGGATAAAAAGTCGGCGCTGGCGAGTGGTTTGGTTGTCCCGCCGACGCGCCAAAAGTCGGCGCTGGCGGGACGGCGAAATGAGCGGCGCAATGAGCGGCGATAA
This sequence comes from Rhodocyclaceae bacterium, assembly GCA_030682595.1. Taxonomy (GTDB): domain Bacteria; phylum Pseudomonadota; class Gammaproteobacteria; order Burkholderiales; family Rhodocyclaceae; genus Sulfuricystis. Next base: position 4,777 of record JAUXNZ010000304.1, read on the forward strand.
AACCTGGGGAAAACAGCGCGGCCATTGTATCCCACAGGTTCGCTACAATCTTGACACCATGCTTGATCCACGCGCCCAGACCCTGCTCAAGACCCTGATCGAACGTTACATCGTCGAAGGCCAGCCGGTCGGCTCGCGCACGCTGTCGAAATACTCCGGCCTGGAACTGTCGCCGGCCACCATCCGCAACGTCATGGCCGATCTCGAAGAGATGGGTTTCATCACCAGCCCGCACACCTCCGCCGGCCGCGTGCCGACGCCATTGGGTTACCGGCTGTTTGTCGATACCCTGCTGACCGTGCGCCCCCTGGACCCGCGGCACATATCCGAACTCAAGGGCGCGCTCCATCCCGACGTGCCGCAGCGTGTGCTCAGCCAGGCCTCGCAACTGATCTCCGAACTCACGCATTTTGCCGGGGTAGTGATCGCCCCGCGTCGGCAGGCACCGCGCATCCGCCAGATCGAATTTTTGAGCCTCACCGAAACGCGCATCCTGCTCATCATCGTCACCGCCAGCGGCGAGGTGCAAAACCGGATTCTGCTGACGCAGCGCCCTTACACGCCCTCCGAGCTGGTCGAAGCCGCCAATTACCTGACGCAGAATTTCGCCGGTTTCGACTTACAGCAGATCCGCCATCGGCTCTCGGAAGAACTCCAGCAGTTGCGCAGCGACATGACCGAACTGATGAACGCCGCCGTCGATGCCGGGGCCGAAGCCACCCGGGAAACCGCCACGCAGTACCTCATCTCGGGGGAGCGCAACCTCCTCAACGTCGATGACCTGTCAACCAACATGGGTCGCCTGCGCCAGCTCTTCGACCTGTTCGAGCAGCGCACCGGCCTGATGCAACTGCTCGACCTTTCCAACCGTGCCGAAGGCGTGCATGTCTTCATCGGCGGCGAATCGGGCATCGCACCGCTGGACGAATGCAGCGTGGTCGCCGCGCCCTACGAAGTCGATGGCCAGGTCGTCGGCACCATCGGCGTCATCGGCCCGACCCGCATGGCCTACGAGCGCGTGATTCCCATCGTCGATATCAGCGCGCGACTGCTTTCATCCGCGCTCAGTCCAAACTAACTCTCATGGTCGCTGACACCACTCCCGTGCCATGAAATCCGTTAAAAGCAATAAAACGCCCCCCACCCCCATCCCCCGCCCCAAGGCGGGGGTCAAAGTTTGTTCGCTGCGCTCAGGGGGTTACCCGGCGGCAAATTTCGTAACTTCACGTTAATCATGAAAACCGCCATCCTGCTGGTCAACCTCGGTACGCCCGAGGCTCCCACCGCGCCCGCGCTGCGCCGCTATCTCGGTGAATTTCTCTGGGACCCGCGCGTCGTCGAAATTCCGCGCCCGGTCTGGTGGTTGATCCTCAACGGCATCATCCTCAATACCCGGCCGAAAAAATCCGCCGCAAAATATGCCGCCGTCTGGACGCCGGAAGGCTCGCCGCTCAAGGTGCATACCGCGCGTCAGGCCAAGCTGCTGAAGGGCCTGCTCGGACAGCGGGGACGCGACGACCTGACGGTCGATTACGCGATGCGCTATGGCTCGCCTGCGGTCGCCGACAAGCTGGAAGAACTCACGACTGCGGGCAATTCGCGCATCCTCGTCGTGCCGCTCTACCCGCAGTTCGCCGCCTCGACGACCGCCAGCGCAGTGGATGCCGTTTCCGCCTGGACGCGCACCCGGCGCAACCTGCCTGAAATCGCCTTCGTGCGCGATTACCACGCGCATCCCGGTTACCTCGATGCACTCGCCGCCAGCGTGCGCGAACACTGGCTGGCACACGGTCGGCCGGACGAAGCCACGCGGCTGGTGATGAGTTTCCACGGCCTGCCACAGCGCTGCATTGATCTGGGCGATCCGTATTACGGCGAGTGCCAGCGCACCGGCCAGTTGCTGCGCGAGCGGCTCGGCTTGTCGGAACAACAGGCCCTCGTCACCTTCCAGTCGCGCTTCGGCCCGGCCCAATGGCTGCAACCCTACACCCAGCCGACTCTGGAAGATCTGGCGCAACAGGGTGTCAAGCGCATCGACATCCTCTGCCCCGGCTTTGCCGCCGACTGCCTGGAAACGCTGGAAGAAATCGCGCTGGAATGCAAGGCTGCCTTTATCGGCAAAGGCGGCCGCGAATTTCATTACATCCCCTGCGTAAACGAGCGGCCGGACTGGATCGAAGCGCTGGCCGACATCGCCCTGAGCCGACTTTGACCGATTCCCTCCTCGCCCGCAGTCGCGCCGCCGTCTGGCATCCCTGCACCCAGATGAAACATCATGAAAGCGGCGAGTTGCCGCTGCTGTCCATCGCG
>JAUXNZ010000306.1 GCA_030682595.1 Rhodocyclaceae bacterium
TGCGGCGTGGAGAGTGGGGCTGATCAGGGCGGCCAGCACCAGGGAAATCGCGCTGAGCTTGTTGCTGAGTCTTTTCATTGAATGCTCCTGTGAGTGGTTGGATTGATGGCCAGCATAATAACAGAATAAGAACGATTCTCAATAACAAGAATTCGCATGGTAAGCCTGGCGTAAGGCGGGCAGAATCCGGTTGGATATAATCAACCGGAGCTAAAGGGTTTTTGGGGAGAGATGCAGATGACTTTCAAGGCTTACCTGATTCAGCAGAACGAGGGCAAGATTTCCGCCAGCTTCGTCGATATGGAGGAAGATCAGCTCGATCCCGGCGAAGTGACGATCGCGGTGGCCTATTCGGGCGTCAATTTCAAGGATGCCCTTGCCGCGACCGGCGCCGGTCGCATCATCCGGCGCTTTCCTTGCGTGGGCGGTGTCGATCTGGCCGGCACGGTGGTCAAGAGCGCCGATCCGGCGTTTGCGCCCGGCGACCAGGTGCTGGCGACCAGTTACGACATCGGCGTCGCACATCACGGCGGCTTTGCCGAAACCGCACGCGTGCCGGCCGCCTGGACCATCAAACTGCCGCCCGGACTGAGCTTGCGCGATGCCATGGCGATCGGCACGGCGGGCTTCACGGCCGGTCTGGCGGTCGTGCGCATGGAACATGACGGTCTCAAGCCCGAGAATGGGCCGGTGGTGGTTTCCGGGGCGACCGGCGGCGTTGGTAGCATCGCGGTCGAGATTCTCGCCAAGCGTGGTTATCAGGTGCATGCGCTGACCGGCAAGGCAGACGCAACCGACTATCTCAAGCAGTTGGGCGCCAGCGAGGTGGTGCTGCGCTCCAGTCTTGATCTGGGCAAGATCAAGGCGCTCGACAAGGCGCAATGGGCCGGTGCGGTTGATAACCTCGGCGGCGATGTGTTGGCGTGGATGACCAGCACCATGCAGATCGGCGGCACGCTGGCGAGCATTGGCCTCGCGGCGAGCATGGATTACAAAACCACGGTGGCGCCTTTCATTCTGCGCGGCGTCTCGCTGCTCGGCATCGATTCGGTGAATTGCCCGATGCCGGTGCGCGCCGAGGTCTGGCGGCGTCTCGGCGGCGATCTCAAGCCTGACAGCGTGATCGCGCAAGCACGCGAGATTGCTTTCGGCGAACTGCCGGGCGTTTTCGGTGATTTTCTGCAGGCGCACGTCAAGGGTCGTGTCGTCGTCCGTATCCAGCCGTAATAAGCCCACCCCGCAAACCTCGCCGCGCTCGGTTCTCCCCTCAAGGGGCCAAGAAACTCTTGGGGCGGCCCGGCGAGTTTCTTGAAAGGAAAAATATATGACGAAGTACCGCGATTTCTACCGCCGTTCGATTGAGCAGCCCGATGCGTTCTGGGCGGAGCAGGCGCAACTCGTGGATTGGCAGACCATGCCTGCGACCATCTGCGATTATTCTCGTCCCCCCTTCGTCAAATGGTATTCCGGCGGCCGCACCAACCTGTGCCATAACGCCGTCGACCGTCACGCCGCGACACGTCCGAATGACCGCGCGCTGATTTACATTTCGACGGAGACCAACGAAGAAAAGATCTACAGCTTCGCCGAGCTCAAGGCCGAAGTGATGCGCATGGCCGCGATCATGCAGTCACTGGGCGTGACAAAAGGCGACCGCGTGCTGATCTACATGCCGATGATCGCCGAGGCGGCTTTCGCCATGCTGGCCTGCGCACGTATCGGCGCCATTCATTCGGTGGTTTTCGGCGGTTTCGCCTCCGGCTCGCTGGCGACGCGCATCGATGATGCCCAGCCGAAACTGGTGGTTTCCGCCGATGCCGGCATGCGCGGTGGCAAGGCCGTGCCGTACAAGCATCTATTGGACGAGGCGATCAAGCTCGCCAAAGCCAAACCTGAAAAAGTGCTGATGATCGACCGTGGCCTCGACAAGGGCTTCAGCAAGGTCGCGGAACGCGATGTCGATTACGCGACGCTGCGCGCCGAACACCTGAACGCCGAGGTTCCCTGCGTATGGCTGGAATCCTTCGAGCCGTCCTACATCCTGTACACCTCCGGAACGACCGGCAAGCCCAAGGGCGTGCAGCGCGACACTGGTGGTTATTGCGTGGCGCTGGCGTCCTCGATGCAGCACATCTTCACCGGCTTTGCCGGCGAGACGATGTTCTCCACTTCGGACATCGGCTGGGTGGTGGGCCACAGCTACATCGTCTACGGCCCGCTGATCGCCGGCATGGCCACCATCATGTATGAAGGCACACCGCTGCGGCCCGATGCCGGCATCTGGTGGAGCATCGTCGAAAAGTACCAGGTCAACGTGATGTTCTCGGCGCCCACCGCTGTGCGCGTGCTCAAGAAACAGGATCCGGCCTTTCTCAAGAAGTATGACCTTTCTTCGCTCAAGCACCTGTTCCTCGCCGGCGAGCCGCTTGATCAGCCGACCCACGAATGGATCGCGGGCGAACTCAATTTGCCGGTGATCGACAACTACTGGCAAACCGAAACCGGCTGGCCGATGCTGTCCACCGTGCGCGGCGTCGAAGACACGCCGATCAAATTCGGCACGCCGGCCTTCCCGGTCTATGGCTACAACCTCAAGATATTCCGCGAGGATGGCAGCGAGTGCGCCCCCAACGAGAAGGGCATCGTCGGCGTCGTGCCGCCCCTGCCGCCGGGCTGTCTATCGACCGTCTGGGGCGACGACGAGCGCTTCGTCAAAACCTACTTCAGCTTGTTCAAGGATCCGCTGGTGTATTCCTCATTCGACTGGGGTATCCAGGACGAGGAGGGTTACCACTACATTCTCGGCCGCACCGACGATGTCATCAACGTCGCCGGCCATCGTCTCGGCACGCGCGAGATTGAAGAGGCCATTCAGGCGCACTCTGCCATTGCCGAAGTCGCCGTGGTGGGCGTCAGCGACGCGTTGAAGGGCCAGGAACCGATGGCCTTTGCCGTGGTCAAGGACGCAGCGAAGATCGCCACCCCCGAACTGCGCGCCGCCCTCGAAGTCGAGGTCAAGAAAACCGTCGATGGCATTCTCGGCGCCATCGGCCGGCCCAAGCACGTGCATTTCGTCACCGGCCTGCCGAAAACCCGCTCCGGCAAAATGCTGCGCCGCTCGATTCAGGCGCTCGCCGAAGGACGCGATCCGGGCGACCTGACCACGCTGGACGATCCGTCGACACTGGAGCAGGTCCGGGCGGCGTTAAAAAACTGAAACGGGGGGATAGACGGCGCGCAGGTTTCAGGTAGAATGCGCCGCTTATTTGCAGGCGCGTAGCTCAGCTGGTTAGAGCACCACCTTGACATGGTGGGGGTCGTTGGTTCGAGTCCAATCGCGCCTACCAAACACCCGACAGAACCAGATTTCTGCCGTTGCAAAAAAAACCGCCTCCGGGCGGTTTTTTTTCGCCTGCCGTCCGGAGGCGGCAAAATCAGGACGTTATTCTTATATATGAACGTTGTGCCTTGGCTTGAATTTTGTGTGATCATAGCGGGAGGCGTATCGATAACCACAAATAAAACCAAGGAGAGAAATTTGCCGAAGGCGGTGGTGCCATCCGTATTGAAAGGGGCGCGCCTGCTGGATGTGGTGGCAGCATCCCGCAATCCCTTTTCGCTGGCGGAACTCAGTCAACGGCTTGATCTGCCCAAGAGTAGCGTCTTGAGTTTGTGCACCAGCCTGACCCAGGCCGGCCTGCTGACCCGCTTCGAAGACGGCACCTATCATCTCGGCACGCATCTGGTCGATCTGGCGCACGCCTATCTGTCACGCACCGACCTCACCCAGGAATTTGCCCGGGCATGGGACTCCCTGCATGCGATGCCGGGGGAATCGGCGGTGCTGGCGGTGCTCGACGGCACGGACGTGGTGTACGTGGCCTGCCGCAACGGCAGCCAGCCGTTTTCCCTGACCTATCGCATCGGCATGCGCCTGCCGGCGCACTGCACCGCATCGGGCAAGGCGTTGCTGAGCACGATGACCGATGAGCGGGTGCGTCAGTTATACAGGGGCAAGAAGCTGGAGCGCCTGACGAGCCGGAGCCGCACCAGCCTCAAGGCGCTGCTGGCCGATTTGGCCGCCGTGCGTGCCCATGGCTATGCCATCGACGATGAAGAAACCCGCGAGGGCATGTGTTGCCATGGCGCCCCGGTATTCGATGCCAGCGGGCGACAGGCCGTTGCCGCCGTGGCCCTCAGCATGATGAAGACCGCCAATGCGTCGCGCGATGGCGGCCTGGCTGTCAAGACGGTGCATGAACTTGCCGAGCTGATGTCGCGGCGCTTGGGTATGCTGTCCGACAGGAGTTGAAATTCCATTGTTTTGTAATAATGCCAACAAACCGGTTCGTCAAACAGGATGTTGTTTTAACTCCTGCCCAGATCGAAAACCCCGTTTTACCCACAAACCATGAGGAGAGAA
>JAUXNZ010000323.1 GCA_030682595.1 Rhodocyclaceae bacterium
GTCTCGGCGCCGAACCAGGTGGCGAACACCATGGCCAGCACGAAAGGGAAAGGCAGATTGCGCCCGGCGACGATGTAATCGCGTGAGTTGTGTACGCGTGTCGCGGCGTAAAGTCCGATCCCCACGGAAATTGCCAGGTACAGAATGACGAGCCAGAGCAGCATGATCGACCTCGTAAAAGTGTGCTGAACCGGGGCGGGATTATCGCACTACGGCGCGCCCGTTTACCCAACCCGGCGGGGCGCGCCGGGGTGTGCCTACTTCTCGTCGTGCAGCCCGAGCTCCTGAATCTTGCGGGTGATGGTGTTGCGGCCGATCCCCAGCAGTTGGGCCGCTTCGATGCGTCGTCCGCCGGTGGCGGCGAGTGCGCGGCGGATCAGCGTGGCTTCAAGGACCAAGGTCAAATTTGCCCAAACGGTGCCGGGCTGTTTGGCTAGAAGTTCGTCGGCGGTCGCAGCCAGCAGTTCCTGCCAATCCGCAGTACCGGGCGCGGCATCGGCGTCGCGCATTTCAGCCGGCAGGTCATTAATCTCGATTTGCTGCCCGGGCGCCATTACGGTCAGCCAGTGACAAAGATTTTCGAGTTGGCGGACATTGCCTGGCCAGGGCGCGCCTTGCAGAAACTTGAACGCATTTTCTGACAGACGCTTCGGCTCAACCCCGAGTTGTTGCGCGCTATTGGCGAGGAAGTGTCGTGCCAGCGCCGGAATATCCTCGCGCCGCTCCCGGAGTGGTGGCAGACGCAGGCGAATGACGTTCAAACGGTGGAACAAATCTTCGCGGAACAAACCTTCCTTGACGCGCTGCTCGAGATTCTGGTGGGTCGCGGTGATGACGCGCGCGTTGCTGCGCAGGGGTTCCCGGCCGCCAACGCGATAGAACTGGCCGTCGGACAGCACGCGCAGCAGGCGGGTTTGCAGTTCGGCCGGCATGTCGCCGATCTCGTCGAGAAACAGCGTGCCGCCGGCGGCCTCTTCGAAGCGGCCGCGCCGCTGCGCGGCGGCCCCGGTAAAGGCGCCCTTTTCATGACCGAAGAGTTCCGATTCGAGCAGGTCGCGCGGGATGGCGGCGGTATTGAGGGCGATGAACGGCCCGTCCCGGCGCGGACTGTGGCGATGCAGCGCACGCGCCACCAGCTCCTTGCCGGTGCCGGATTCGCCGTTGATCAGCACCGTCGCATGGGATTGGGCCAGGCGACCGATGGCCCGGAATACCTCCTGCATCGCCGGTGCCTGCCCGAGAATTTCCGGGGCGACGGCTTCGGTGGTCGGCGCACCAGATTGGGGCGTCACCTGTTCCAGCGCACGGCGCACCAGAGCGACGGCCTGGTCGACGTCGAAAGGCTTGGGCAAATATTCGAAGGCGCCACCCTGAAAGGCCGCCACGGCGGAATCGAGGTCGGAATAGGCGGTCATGATGATGACTGGCAGATCCGGGTGGGCTTGTTTCACCTGGTGCAAAAGATCGAGCCCGCTCGCGCCGGGCATGCGAATGTCGGAGACCAGCACGCGCGGCGCCGCGCCCGCGCCGAGTTTCTCCAGCGCCTCGTCGGCGGAGCCGAAGCTGACGCAATCAATGTTTTCGCGCGTCAGGGCTTTTTCGAGCACCCAGCGAATCGAACGGTCGTCGTCGACGATCCAGACGTCGGTCATGCGGATTTACTCCCTTTAAGAAACTCGCCGGGCCGCCCCAAGAGTTTCTTGCCCCTTGGGGGGTGAGCCGAGCGCAGCGAAGGATTACGAGGTGGGATCATTGCAGCGGCAGGCGCAGGGTGAAACAGGTGCGACCGGGTACCGACTCGGCTTCGATGCTGCCATGATGGTGCTGAACGAAACTTTGTGCCAGCGCCAGCCCGAGCCCGGTGCCCCCTTGCCTTCCCGAAACGAGCGGGTAGAAAATCCGGTCGCGGATTTCTGCAGGGATGCCGGGGCCATTGTCGATGATCTGCAATTCCAGCGCCAGCCGGTAGCGTTTTTTGGCGAGTGTGACCTGGCGTAACGCGCGGGTGCGGACGATGATTTCTCCCTCGCCGTTCATTGCCTGCGCGGCATTGCGCAAGATGTTGAGCAGGGCCTGAATCAATTGTTCGCGGTCGCCGGTGAGGTCGGGCAGCGAGGTGTCGTAGTCGCGGCGCACGCGCACCCCGGAAAATTCGGCGAGGATCAGCCGCCGCACGCGTTCGAGGATTTCGTGAATGCTGATTTGCGCCGGCTGCATGGCGCGGTGCGATGACAGCAGCCGGTGCAGCAGGTCCTGCAGCCGGTCGGCTTCGTGGATGATGACATCGGTGTACTCGCGGAGCGCTGGTGCGTTTTCCATGCCCGCCAGCTCGCGGTCGAGCAATTGCGCCGAACCACGGATGCCGCCGAGCGGATTCTTGATCTCATGCGCCAGGTTGCGGATCAATTCCTGGGTCGCGCGTTGCTGCACGGCCTCCTGCTCCTCGCGCACCACGCGCAATTGCTGGTCGATGGGGCGGAATTCCAGCAGCAGGCTGGCATCGCCGGCCTCGATGGGGCTGACGGTGCAATCGAGGCGGATCGGTTCCGTGTGGTCCTTCGCCACGACGATGTCGTGGCCGGTATGGCTCCACCGGTTGGCGAGCGCGTTTTCCAGCGCGGCAACCAGTGTCGGCGGCGCACCCAGCAATTGTTCCAGCGGCTGGCCGAGGCAGACCCGCTGGCTGACGGAGAAGAGATTTTCGGCGGCCGGATTGCAGTGGCGGATGCGCAACTGGCGGTCCAGCAGGAGCACTGCGGAAGACAGCAGATCAAGCCCGGCGAATGCGGGGTTGGCTGGGATCGGGTGGGTCTGGACGTTCATGGCAAAACCAGTCGCAAGAACCGCGCCAGACTTTAACGCCCTCCCCCCTTCACCCCCCTCTCGGGGGGTTCCCACTGGCTCGCTTTGCTCGTTGATCACTGGGCGCTCTTCTTGATTTGGGAGCGGGTTGCGGCTGGCGCCGCGTGCCGCGCTTGCTTGGGGCGGCCCGGCGCAAACGCTGTCTTTTACGGTTTACTTCAGATTGCCGATTTCCCTGCGGATCGACTCGATGTTGCGCTCGTGGAGCTGCAGCTTGTCGCGGAAGGACTGGATGCGCGCCTCGCGCTTGCCGCCCTGGATGCCGCCACCGGCGATGCGCTCTTCGGGCAGGATGAGGTTTTCCTGTTCGGCCAGGGTTTTCTTCGCCGCTTCGAGATTTCTTTGCTCGTTCGCCAGCTCCTGTTCGAGGATGGCGCGGCGGTCCGTGTCGCGGGCCTTTTGCTGCTCGCCGCCGACGCGCGGGAAGTCGCTGGGCGTGGCCTGGCGCGGCCTTGGCGCCGGCGGGCTGAAGGTCGACACCGGCTTGTCCTGCGCGATGATTTCGCAGCTTTTGGCGCCCGCCGGCATCTGGTTGGTGTAGGTCATGCGGCCATCCGCATCCACGCACTTGTAGAGCGTGTTGGCCTGGGCGGCAGACGTGCCGAGCAATACAAGCAGCAGGATGCGTTTTCTCATGGCGGTCAGTGTATGCGAATCGGGCGGGAAATGGACAAGAAAAAAGGACGGGGCCCCCGTCCTTTTTCCGGCTTGCGCCGTCCCCATGCTGGCGGCGGTCCGGCTTGCGCCGTCCCGCCAGCGCCGACTTTTGAAAAGTAGCGTTTGCGCCGGGCCGCCCCAAGCAAGCGCGGCACGCGGCGCCAGCCGCAACCCGCTCCCAAATCAAGAAGAGCGCC
>JAUXNZ010000008.1 GCA_030682595.1 Rhodocyclaceae bacterium
CGAAACCGCCGAGTGCCGGCGCACGCGCCTCCTCGCCTATTTTGCCGAGGCGCGGGAAGACCGCTGCGGCAATTGCGACACCTGCCTCGAACCGCCGGAGTTGTGGGACGGCACCCTGGCGGCGCAAAAAGCCCTGTCCACCATCCTGCGCACCGGCCAGCGCTTCGGCGCGGGACACCTGATCGACCTGCTGCGCGGCAAAAACACCGAGCGCATGCAGCAGTTCGGCCACGACACCCTGCCGACTTTCGGAGTCGGCGCCGATACCGACGAAGCCGGCTGGCGTTCGGTATTCCGCCAGATGCTGGCCGGCGGCCTGCTGCACGCCGACACCGCAGCCTATGGCGCGCTCAAGCTCACCGCGCTGGCCCGTCCGGTGCTGAAGGGCGAAACCGTTTTGCATCTGCGCCGCCAGATCACCCAAAAGTCGGCGCTGGCAGGACGGCGCAATGAGCGGCGCAATGAGCGGCGCAAGACCTCAACCGCAGCGCCCGCCGCCAGCAATCCAACCCTCTTCGAGGCACTCCGCGCCTGGCGCGCCGAGCAGGCCAAAACGCAAGGCGTGCCCGCCTACGTGATCCTGCACGACAAGACCCTGCACGAACTCGCCGCCCGCACGCCGACGAATCAGGACGAACTGCTTGACGTCCCCGGCATCGGCCAAGCCAAGGCCGAGCGCTACGGCGCGACGCTGCTGGCGCTAATCGCGACGTGAAAAACATCCCGCCGTGCCGCCGCGGCAGTCGCCACGATGGCCGGATGGGTCAGGCGGCGCTCGGTGGTGATGGCGTAAAGTTGCTCGACTACCGCATCGATGCGGCCCAGCGCCGTGACCTGGTATTGCTCGCAGACGCTGGCGGCGATGGCGGTCGGCGCGACGAACAGGCCGACGCCGGCCTGGCCGAAGGATTTCATCAGGGCACTGTCGTCGAACTCGCCGACGATGCGGGGCCGCAGCGCATTGGCCTCCAGCCATTGCAGCAGCTTCGGACGAATCATGACATCCTCGCCTGGCAGCAGGAACGGCGCATTGTCGAGCAGCGCCGGAAAGCTGCCGGATAGTTCCCGCGTCAGGCTTGGGGCGCCGAACACGGAAAGTCCGCTCTCGCCGAGCAGATGGCTGAAACCGCGCACATTCAGATGGGTCGGCATGGGCCGGTCGGCGATGATCATGTCGAGCCGATGCACGGCCAGTTCCGCCAGGAGCGAGGACAGCCGCCCCTCGCGGCAAATCAGCCGCACCGGTTCAGCGAGTTTGAGCGCCGGCTCGACCAGTCGATAGGCGACCGACTTCGACACGGAATCGGCAATGCCGACGCGGAATGGCAAGGCCTTCGCCGTCTGGTCGTGCAGCACTTCAAGAAGTTCATCGCCCAGGGTAAAGATTTGTTCGGCATAGCCGAGGATGCGCCGCCCGGCGTCGGTCAGTTCGAGGTTGCGACCGACACGCCGAAACAGATCGACGCCCAGCGTCGCCTCGAATTCGCTCAATTGCCCGCTGATGGACTGCGGCGCAAGGTGGATCTGCTCGGCGGCGCGGGCGATGCTGCCGGTCTTGGCAACCATCCAGAAATAGCGCAAATGCTTGTAATTGAGTGTGGCCATGGCGTCCCGCGAATAATGAACTGACTGGCTTCAATGTATCATTTCGTCCCCGACACTCAAGCTCCATCATGGCCAATAGCACCAACAGCACCAACAACACCAAGCCCAACCCGTTGATCGAACTCACGATCAACCTGATCATCCCCTCGCTGATCCTGATGAATTTGAGCGACCCGGAGGATCTGGGCCCCATCCGCGCATTGCTCCTGGCACTGGCTTTCCCGCTGTTCTGGGGTGCGCGCGACCTGATCGGCAAAGGCAAGATCAACCCGATTGCGACACTCGGCCTGATCAGTGTTCTATTGACCGGCGGCATCGGCATCTTGCATCTGGATGTGCAATGGCTGGCCGTCAAGGAAGCCGCCATCCCTGGCCTGATCGGCGTGGCGGTGGCCATCTCCGCCCACACCCGCTACCCGCTGGTGCGCGTGCTGCTGTTCACGCCCGCCCTGCTGAATGTCGAGTTGATACAAACGAACCTGGCGGAACGCGGCAATACCGACACCTTCGAAACCCGCCTGAAAATCGCCACCTGGATGTTGTCCGGTTCGTTTTTCTTTTCCTCGGTGATGAACTATCTGCTCGCCATCTGGATCGTCACCAGCCCGGCCGGGACGCCGGCTTTCAATGAAGAACTCGGACGCATGAACCTGCTGAGCTACCCGATGATCGCCCTGCCCGCAACGGTGTTGATGATGGCGGTGCTCTACTATTTGTCGCGCGCGATTCGCGAACTTGCCGGACTATCACTCACCGATGTGCTCAATCAATGAGGAAACAATAGATTCATGGACCTGACTGTTATCGCCCTGTTCGTCCTCGGCCTGGTGCTGCTCGTCGCCGGCGCCGAATTTCTGGTGCGCGGCGCCGCGCGTTTGGCGTCCCGCCTCGGCATCTCGCCGCTGGTGATCGGCCTCACCGTGGTCGCCTTCGGCACCAGCGCGCCCGAGCTCGCGGTAAGCGTGCAGGCCGGCCTCGCCGGTCAGGCCGACATCGCGGTCGGCAACGTCGTCGGCAGCAACATCGTCAACGTACTGCTCATCCTCGGCATTTCGGCGCTGATCGTGCCGCTGGTAGTGTCGCAGCAGTTGGTGCGAATCGACGTGCCACTGTTGATCGGCGCTTCGGTGCTGTTCCTGCTCATGGGACAGGACGGCCACATTGGCCTGTTCGACGGCATCCTGCTGTTCGCCGGCATCGTCGGCTACATCCTGTTCGCGCTACGCCAGAGCCGCAAGGAAAGCGCGCAAATCGAGGATGAGTACGCGCAGGAATTCGGTGGTGGCGAAAAACTCGGCGGCGCCCTGCCGCTGCAAATTGCGCTGATTGTCGCCGGGCTGGCCATGCTGGTGCTCGGTTCGCATTGGCTGGTGGAAGGCGCGGTGGCGTTTGCGCGTCTGTTCGGCGTCTCCGAGCTGATCATCGGCCTGACCATCGTCGCCATCGGCACCTCGCTGCCGGAACTCGCCACCTCGGTCGTCGCGGCCCTGCGTGGCGAGCGCGACATCGCGGTTGGCAACGTAGTCGGCAGCGGCATCTTCAATCTTCTGGCGATTGCCGGCATCGCCGCCATGGTCACCCCGGGCGGGCTCGAAGTCGCGCCAGCCCTGGTCCGCTTCGATATTCCGATCATGCTCGCGGCGGCCTTCGCCTGCCTGCCGGTTTTCGCCAAGGGCCATCTGATTCCACGCTGGCAGGGGATGCTGTTCATCGCCTACTATGTCGCCTATGTGGCCTACCTGGTGCTGGATGCCACCCGACACGCGGTGCTGCCGACATTCAGCGCGGCCATGATCGGCTTCGTGCTGCCGCTCACCGCAATAACGCTGATCGTGGTGCTGGTGCACCAGCGCAGTTCTCGCTAGGACCCACTCCCCCCGCCGTTTCTGTGCGCCGGCTGCTATGATGGTAGCTGGCGCACCGCTTTACTGAAAACGAAGGCAAACCAGGCCGGTTCGAATCGTCATCACCGGCCGTTGTTCAATTCGGGGGTAAGCATGGCACGCTGGATTATCTTGTTGCTGCTGGCCTTGCTCCACGCGCAACCGGCGTGGGCGGGGGACGCCTACGTACTCACCGTGAAGGGCGCCATCAGCCCGGCCAGTGCCGATTATCTGTTGCGCGGCCTCGACAAGGCTGAGCACGCACGCGCCACTCTGGTGGTGATCGAGATGGATACGCCGGGCGGACTGGACAGTTCGATGCGCGACATCATCAAGGCCATCCTCGCCTCCCGCGTGCCGGTCGCCACTTACGTCTCGCCCCAGGGCGCGCGCGCGGCCAGCGCCGGCACCTACATCCTCTACGCCAGCCATGTCGCCGCAATGGCCCCGGCCACCAATCTGGGCGCGGCCACGCCGGTGGAACTGATGCCCAACCCGACCCCGGACAAGCCTGCCGGCGCCAACAAGAAGGAAGATAAATCCGCACCGCCGCAAGATGCGAAGACCAGCAAGGCCGTCAGCGATGCCGCCGCCTACATCCGCGGCCTGGCCGAACTGCGCGGGCGCAATGCCGACTGGGCGGAAAAGGCGGTGCGTGAAGCGGTCAGTCTGTCCGCCGAGGCGGCATTGAAAGCCAGGGTGGTGGATGTGCTGGCGGTCGATCTGGCGGACCTGCTGCAGCAGATCCATGGCCGCAAGGTGAAGCTGACGAGTGGAGAGGTTACGCTCGACACGGCGGGGCTGACGATCACCCGGATCGAAGCGGACTGGCGCACTCGCCTGCTCGCCGTGATCGGCGACCCGAGCCTCGCCTACCTGCTGCTGTTGCTCGGCATCTACGGGCTGATCTATGAATTCATGAACCCCGGCACGCTGTTTCCCGGCGTGGTTGGCGGCATCTGCCTGCTGCTGGCCTTGTTCGCGCTGCAAGTCATGCCGATCAACTACGTCGGGCTGGGGCTCATCGTGCTTGGCATCGCGATGATGGTGGCGGAGGCATTTCTGCCCAGCTTCGGCGTCCTGGGTCTGGGCGGCATCGCCGCCTTCGTGCTCGGCTCGGTGATGCTGATCGACACCGACCTGCCCGGCTATGGTGTTTCCTGGACAATGATCATTCCGCTGGCGGCCACTTCCGCCCTGTTCAGTTTCGCGGTCGGCGGCATGGCGCTGCGCGCGCGGCAACGTCCGGTGCTCACCGGCAGCGAGGAATTGCCGGGCATGGAGGGTGTCGCCGAGGAAGACATCGACAGCACCGGCTGGGCGCGCGTCCATGGCGAACTATGGCGAGTACAAAGCCGCGTGCCGCTGCCGCGCGGGGCGAAAGTGCGGGTCACGGCGCGGCACGGCCTGACCCTCGAAGTGGAACCGATCAACTTAACACCTTCCCCCCGCCCCCCTTCCGGAGGAAGGGGGTGACGGTGGCTCGCTGCGCTCGATTTGTTTTGCCGCTCCTCCTTGGGGCGGCCCTACGGAGGAGGAACAATCATGTTTGACATCGGCTGGCTTACCCTACCGTTACTGGTTCTGGCGCTTCTGGCATACAGTTTTCGCATCCTGCGCGAATATGAACGTGGCATCGTGTTCATGCTCGGCCGCTTCTGGAAGGTGAAAGGCCCGGGGCTGGTGGTCGTGCTGCCGGGCATCCAGCAGATGGTGCGGGTGGACCTGCGCACGGTGGTGTTCGACGTGCCCAGCCAGGATGTGATCTCGCGCGACAACGTCTCGGTGAAGGTGAACGCGGTGGTGTATTTCCGTGTCATCGATCCGGCCAAATCGATCCTGCAGGTGGAGGACTACATCAATGCCACCAGCCAGCTCGCCCAGACCACCCTGCGTTCAGTGCTGGGCAAGCATGAACTGGACGAGATGCTGGCCGAGCGCGAGACCCTCAACGTGGACATCCAGCAGGCCCTGGATGCCCAGACCGACGCCTGGGGCATCAAGGTCTCCAACGTCGAGATCAAGCACCTGGACATCGACGAGTCCATGGTGCGCGCCATCGCCAAGCAGGCGGAGGCGGAACGCGAACGACGCGCCAAGGTGATTCACGCCGAGGGCGAATTGCAGGCTGCGGAGAAGCTGCTGGCGGCGGCGGAAATTCTCTCCCGCCAGCCGCAGGCCATGCAGTTGCGCTATCTGCAAACGCTTGCCGCCATTGCCGGCGACAAGACCAACACTATCGTCTTCCCGTTACCCGGCGAATTTCTGGACCTGCTGCGCCAGAAACTGCCGGCGGGCAAAAACTGACCGGCGAAAAGCCTCATGAAGACCATCACCACCAGCGGCGCCGTTACCGATTTTCCCTATGCAGCCAAGCGCGCCATGCGGTGAGCGGCGCGGATGCCGCGTGAGCGCTACGGCAACCGCGCCCGGCTGGCTCGGCGCATCGGCCGGGCGCATGCGGCGGATTGCGCTGTGCTGGTGATGGCGGAGGGCTGGCTCGATGCATCTTGCCGGCAGGCGGCTGCCATGAAAGTCGGCGCTGGCGGGACGGCGTTGGCCGGATCCGCCGCTTTGCCCGGGACGGCGCCATGATCCGCACCATCGCGCTGCGCGGCCTGTGGTTCACCCTGCTCTGGTGGGTGCTGACCGAAGGCCGGCTCGATGCCTGGTGGCTCGGCGCGGCAGGCATCGCGGCGGCGACCTGGGCGAGCCTGCGCCTCGTGCCGCCGGGCGGGCGCGGCATCCGCGCCGGGGCGCTGCTCGCCTTCCTCGGTTTCTTCGTCTGGAACTCGGTGCGCGGCGGCTGGCAGGTAGCGCTGCTCGCCTTGCGGCCGCGCCCCGATCTTGCTCCGGCGGTACTGGAACTTGCGCTCGATCTACCGCCGGGCGCCCCGCGCCTGTTGATGCTCAACGCCCTGAGCCTGATGCCGGGCACACTTGGCGTACGCCTCGACGCGGCCACATTGCGGCTGCACCTGCTCGACGCGCGCTTGCCCGTGGAGCGCGAGGCGCGCGCGCTTGAAGCCCACATCGCACGGCTGTTCGGGGTATCGCCATGAGCCTCGGCGTCGCGCTGTTCCTGCTCGTCAATCTCGTCGTGGCGCTGGTCGCCGCCGCGCGCGGGCCCACGCCGGCCGACCGCATGCTCACCGCCCTGCTGTTCGGCAGCACCGGCGTGGGCGTGCTGGCACTGTTGGCGCACGCCATGGGCATGCCGGCGCTCGTCGATGTCGCGCTGACGCTGGCGTTGCTGGCCGCGATTGTGGGGATCGCCTTCGCCCGCCGCGCCTGGCACGGGAAGACACCCAATGATTGAGTTCGCCAGCGACCTCCTTCTGCTGGTTGGCGCCTTCTTCTACTTCGCCGGCACCGTCGGCCTCGTGCGTTTTCCCGATGTCTATACGCGGCTGCACGCGCTCGCCAAGGCCGATAACCTCGGCCTTGGCTGCGTGCTCGCCGGACTGGCCCTGCAGGCGGAAAGCCTCGCCGCCGCGCTGAAACTACTGCTGATCTGGCCGCTGGCGCTGGCGGCGAGCGCGGCGGTTAGCTATGCGATCGCGCACCGCGCCGCGGCGCTCGGCGTAGCGCCCTGGCACAAGGAGGAACGATGAGCGTCGACCTCGCCTTCGACCTGCTGCTCGCCGCCGCGCTGTTGTGGAGCGCCTGGCGCACGCTGGCGACACCGGACATCTTTCGCGCGGTGATCCTCTTCATCGTCTTCGGCCTGCTCCTGACGCTGGCCTGGGCGCGGCTGGCGGCGCCCGACATCGCACTCGCCGAAGCCGCCATCGGCGCCGGCCTCACCGGGGCTTTGCTGCTTGACGCGATCGGCGTGCTGCGCGGCAGGAAGAAACCGTGAAGCGCGGCGCCGTGGTCATTCTCGCCGCGCTGTTCGCCGCAGCCTTGATCGTGGCGTTCCTCGACCTGCCGCCCGCCGCAATCGACCTGCCTGCCGCTGTTACTGCAAACATGGCTACAAGCGGCGTCGATCATCCGGTCACCGCCGTGCTGCTCAACTTCCGCGGCTACGACACGCTGCTCGAAATCGGCGTGCTGCTGTTGGCGTTGATTGTCGTACTGGCCGTCGCCCCGCGGGAGGAAGTCGCCGCGCCCCTTGTAGCATCGGCCGCCGATCCGGTGCTGCAAACCCTCGCGCGCATCGCCGTGCCGCTGATGTTGCTCGCCGCCGTCTATCTGCTCTGGGCGGGCGCGCACCAAACCGGCGGCGCCTTTCAGGCCGGCGCGGTACTGGCCGCCGCCGCCGTGCTGCTGCATCTAGCCGGCTTGCTGCCGGGATGGGCGGCACCCGGACTGCCACTGCGCTGGGGATTCGCGGCCGGCTTCCTCGTCTTCCTCGCCGTGGCCGCCGCGCTGTTGACCGAAGGCGCGCTGCTCCAGTATCCGCCCGCCTGGGCCGGCGCGCTGATCCTGCTCGTCGAGGCGACACTCGCTGTCTCGCTCGGGCTGATCCTCGCCGGGCTGTTCCTGTTCCTGTCATGAGCACCGGACTGATCTTCGCCTGCGGCGGCGCCATCCTCTTCGCCATGGGGGTAGCCGGCGTCATACTGCACGACCATCTCCTGCGCCGCATTCTCGCCTTCAATCTGATGGGCAGCGGCGTCTTCCTCGTCCTCATCGGCCTCGCCCAGCGCGGCGGCGCACCCGACCCGGTGCCGCAGGCGATGGTACTCACCGGCATCGTCGTCGCCGTCGCCGCCACGGCGCTTGCGCTAACGCTGACACGGCGGCTGTTCGCGCTGACGGGCGGCTATACCCTGCCGAAGGATGGTGATGAGTGATCCGCTGGTCTGGCTGATCCTGCTACCGCTGTTCTGGGCGACCGGCGCCTTTCTCTTCCCCACGCGCGGCGCGTGGCTGGCGATCGGCGGCACGGCCGTGCAGCTCTGGCTCGCGCTGGCGCTCGCCGCGAAAGTCGGCGCTGGCGGGACGGCGACGCATGCCGTCGGCGGCTGGGGAGCGCCGCTGGGCATCGACCTCGCGGCCGACGGCCTGGCGGCGCTGCTGCTGGTTCTTGCCCAGTTCGTCGCGCTGCCGCTATTCCTCTACGCGCGCGACTACTTCGCGGGGAAGGCGCCCGCGTTCTGGCCGCTCGCCGGCTTCCTGCTCGCCGGCATGAACGTGCTGTTCCTCTCCGCCGACCTGTTCAATCTCTATGTCGCGCTGGAACTCGTCGGGCTGGCCGCCGTGGGCCTCGTGGCGCTGGGTGGCGGAGCCGGGCCGCTCGCGGCGGCGCTGCGCTATCTGTTCGCGACGCTGGTCGGTTCGGGGCTGTACCTGCTTGGCGTGGCGCTGGTCTACGGCACCTACGGCACGGTGGCGCTGGCAACGCTGACGCCGCTGGTGACGGCCGACGCGCCGCCCGCCGTGTGGCTCGCCGCCAGTCTGATGCTGGTCGGGCTGATGATCAAGACGGCCCTGTTTCCTTTCCACTATTGGCTGCCGCCGGCCCACGGCGGCGCGCCGGCGCCGGTGTCGGCGCTGCTCTCGGCGCTGGTGGTGAAGGCCTCGTTTTATCTCATCCTGCGCCTCTGGCTGGGCCCGTTTGCGCCTTTGGCCGTCGCTGCCGCGTGGTTGCCTGCGCTCCTGGGCGGCGCGGCGATCCTCTGGGGTTCGTGGCAGGCGATCCGCGCCGAACGGCTCAAGGAACTCGTCGCCTGGTCGACGGTGGCCCAGCTCGGCTACCTGTTCCTGATTTTTCCGCTCTTGGGCGCCGACGGTCTGGCCCTGCACGCCGGCGGCATGCAGGTGGTGGCCCACGGGCTCGCCAAGGCGGCGATGTTCGCGGCGGCCGGCGTGGTGATCCAGGTCACCGGCCGCGATGCCGTCGCCGACGTGGCGGGTGTGGCGAGCCGTTTGCCAGTGACCCTGTTCGCCTTCGGCCTGGCCGGGGTGACGCTGATGGGCCTGCCGCCCTCGGGCGGCTTCCTCGCCAAGTGGCTGCTGATCGACGCGGCGCTGGCGCACGGCCGCTGGGACATGGTCATCCTCATCCTCGTCGGCGGGCTGCTGGCGGCCATCTATGTATTTCGCGTGCTGCGCCAGGCCTTCCTGCTGCCACCCAGCGGCGAACGGCGGCGTGTCGAGCGCCGGCCGGTGGCGATCCTCGAATGGACAGCCTTCGCGCTGGCTGCCGCGAGCGTGCTGGTCGGCCTGCGCGGCATGGAGATCATCGCGCTGCTCGACATGGGAGGCGCGCTGTAAGCCGCAGCGCCGTCCCACCAGCGCCGACTTTCGTTGCGGGAAAGCATCGCCGGAAAATCGGCATACACTCGAGGGAAACCAGCATGGCATGTTGGCCTGTCGTCCTGACCGTTTCCGTTACCACGCATGACTGCGAATGAAGCCCTGCCGCTGGCGGTGATCGCCTCCTCGCTCGTGCCGGGGCTGGTGATCTTCGCGCTGCCGGAGCGACGCATCCGCCTGCGCACCGGCCTCAACCTGTTTGCCGCGCTGGCCAAGCTCGCGCTGGTCGCCACGCTGCTGGCGGGCGTGGCGGCCGGCGAGGACTACGCCTTCCGTTACGCCGTGCTGCCGGGCATCGACCTCGCCTTCAAGGCCGATGCGCTGGCACTGCTGTTCGTCTCGCTCTCGGCCGTGCTCTGGCTGTTCACCACGCTCTACGCCATCGGCTATCTGGAGAAGGCGCCGCACCGCTCGCGCTTCTTCGGCTTCTTCAGCCTCTGCGTCACGGCCACCATGGGCATCGCCATGGCGGCCAACCTATTCACCTTCTTCATCTTCTACGAGCTGCTGACGCTGGCCACCTTTCCGCTGGTCGTGCATCGCGGCACCGCGCAGGCGATGCGCGGCGGGACGATCTATCTTGCCTACACGCTGGTCGGCGGTGCGCTGCTGCTGGCCGGCATCGTCTGGCTCTACGACCTGCTCGGCCACACTGAGTTCGCGCACGGCGGCGTGCTGGCGGCGCTGAACGATGCACCACGCTGGCAGTTGCAGGCGATTTTCCTGGTGCTGATCGCCGGCGTCGGCGTCAAGGCGGCCGTCGTGCCGCTGCACGGCTGGCTGCCGCAGGCGATGGTGGCGCCAGCGCCGGTTTCGGCACTGCTGCATGCCGTGGCCGTGGTGAAGGCCGGGGCCTTCGGCATCGTGCGCATCGTCTACGAGGTATATGGCATCGAGTTCGCGCAGTCGCTGGACCTGCTCGCCCCGCTGGCCGTCTTCGCCGCCGTCACCATCCTCTGGGGCAGCTTCCGTGCGCTGTTCCAGGATGATCTCAAGAAGCGGCTCGCCTATTCCACCATCAGCCAGGTGTCCTACATCGTGCTCGGCGTCGCCCTGTTCGGTCCGCTCGGCACCGTCGGGGGAATGGTCCATCTGGTGCATCAGGGCGTGATGAAAATCACCTTGTTTTTCTGCGCCGGCAATTACGCGGAAACGCAGGGCGTGGACAAGGTGAGCGAAATGAACGGCAGCGGGCGACGCATGCCCTGGACGACGCTGGCTTTCAGCATCGGCGCGCTGGGCATGATGGGCGCGCCGTTCACCGCCGGGGCGGTGAGCAAGGCCTGGCTGATCGATGGCGCCAATGCAGCACACATGGGCTGGGCGGTGTGGGTGTTGTGGGCCTCGAGCCTGCTCAACGCCGCCTACTTCCTGCCCATCCTCTGGCGCGCGTGGTTCAAACCGCTGCCCGCTGCCTGGCCCGACGAGCACATCGCCGCGCGCGGCCGGCGCGAGACCGCCTGGCTGCTGCTCCTGCCGCCGCTGTTTACCGCCGCCGCCGTGCTGGTTGCGGGCCTGTTCGCCGACGCGGCATGGAGTCCACTCGCCTGGGCGCAACTGATTGCCGGGCGCGAGTATTCGCAGGGAACACCATGAATCCGCTGTCGCCCCGTCCTTCGCCCGTTTCGGCCTATGGCACCGCGCCGGAGACGGCCTTCGACCTTAGCGGTATCATCTTTCCAAGGGAGAGGCGCCGATGAAAACGCTTGCCGGAGCTCTCGCCACCACCGATCTTTCCACCCATCGCACCATGCCGTTTAACCCAGGCGAAACTCAAATGAAGCTGACGCTCTCTTTCCTTGGCGCCGCACGCGAAGTCACCGGTTCCAGCTATCTGCTGGAAGCCGACGGACTACGTTTCCTGGTGGATTGCGGCATGTTCCAGGGCGGCCGCGAGACGCGCGCAAAAAACCACCAGGCCTTCAGCTTCGACCCGGAGTCGATTGATTTCGTCATCCTCACCCACGCCCACATCGACCACTCCGGCCTGCTTCCCCGCCTCGTGGCCCTCGGTTTCAAAGGGCCGATTTTCGCCACCCGCGCCACCTGCGACCTGCTGGGGGTGATGCTGCCGGATGCGGGACACATTCAGGAAAAGGAAGCGGAACGCGAAAATTACCGGCGCTTCAAGTCCCGAAAACCGCCGAAAAACACACGCAACGAAATCGCGCCGCTGTACACCGTGGAGCAGGCGCGCAGCTGTCTGAAACGGCTGAAAGCGGTGGATTACGACACGGCAATCGCGCCGCATCCCGCGGTGCAATGCATCTTCCGCGACGCCGGACATATCCTCGGTTCGGCCATCGCGGAAGTCTGGGTGGGCAAGGGCGCAGAGCAGCGCAAAATCGTCTTTTCCGGCGATCTGGGCCAGCCGGCACGGCCTCTGGTGCGCGATCCCACGCCGATCACCGAGGCCGACTGGCTGGTGGTGGAGTCGACCTACGGCAACCGGCTGCACAAGAGCATGTCGGACACCGAGGACGAACTGACGCAGGCGGTCAACGACACCATCGAGAAGAAGGGCGGCAACCTCATCGTTCCGGCCTTCGCCGTGGGGCGCGCACAGGAAATACTTTATCTGCTGGCCGACCTGACCCGGCAGGGGCGCATCCCCAAGCTTAGCGTCTATGTCGACTCACCGATGGCGACCGCCGCCACCGAGGTCACCTACCGGCACATGGCGCTGCTGGACGCGGAAACCCATGCATTGATGGGCCGGCACGGCGGCGTGGCACATTTTCGCAAGCTGGCCTTTGTCGAGGATGTGGAAGAATCGATGGCGCTCGACAAGATCAAGGGGGGCGCGGTCATCATTTCCGCCAGCGGCATGTGCGATGCCGGCCGCATCAGGTATCACCTGCGCGCCAATCTGCCGCGTCGCGAGTCGACGATTCTCATCACCGGCTTTCAGGCAGCGGGCACTCTGGGCCGCCGGCTGGTGGATGGCGTCAAGCGGGTGAAGATCGGTGGCGAGGAAGTTCCGGTCCGGGCCGAGCTGTACACGCTGGGCGGCCTCTCCGCCCACGCCGACCAGGCCGCGCTCATGAACTGGCTTGGACATTTCCGCACGCCGCCCAAGAAAACTTTTGTGGTGCATGGCGAAGCAGAAACCGCGCTGGGCTTTGCCGCGCTCATCAAGGAAAAACTCGGCTGGCAAGCCGAAGCGCCGCTGACCGGACAAAGCGTCACCCTGTCCTGAGCCATGCTTCGTAACTTTCATGGTCACCACGCCCACCCCCACCCCCAGCCCCCGCCCCGAGGCGGGGGGCAAAGTTTGTTCGCTGCGCTCACGGGGTTACCCGGCGTCAAATTGCGTATTCCACGTTAAGCTGGCGGCAACCCTCCTGTTTTTGATCCTGCTGGCCGGCTGCGCGCCGGTGCGGCATTACGAAGCCGCGCTGGTGTTGCAGGATATCGCCGCCGTTCAGGGCGCTTCGCGGCTCAAACAAACGACGGCTGCGCCATTGCGGCAATCCATCGCCTATACAGTGGATGGACGGGAACGGCGCGGCGATCTGTATTTGCCCGCTCAGTTGCCAGCCAAGTTGCCAGTCAATCCCCCCGCAAACATTCGCGCCGCCATTGTCGCCGTGCCCGGGGCGGTGCCGCTGGGCAAGGATGACCCGCGCCTGGTGGCCTTCGCCACGACGCTCGCGCGCGCCGGGTTTGCGGTGCTGGCGCCCGATCTCGCCGGTTTTCGGGAACTCTCGGTACGCCCCGCGGACACTCGCGAAATCGCGGATGCCTTCAGTTATCTGGCGAGCCGTACCGACCTCGCTCCAGAGGGCCGCGCCGGCCTGTTCGCCTTCAGCTATGCGGTCGGTCCGGCCGTCCTTGCCACGCTTGAACCCGACATTCGCGACAGGGTGCGCTTCGTCGTCGGTCTCGGCGGCTACCACGACCTGCCGCGCGCGATGCGTTTCTTCACCACCGGCTGGTTCGAGCATGACGGTCAATGGCAGCGCATAACCCCGGACGACACCGGCAAGATGGTGTTGCTTTACGCCAGCCTGCCCTATCTGCAAAATGACGGCGACCGTGTCATCTTCGACCGCATGGTGGCAGAGCGCATGACTGACTCCACCGCCGACCTGAGCCCGCTCGCCGCCGACTTGAGTCGCGACGCCCAGGCTGTCTATGCGCTTGCCGCCAACACCGACCCGGCGCGATTTACCGAGTTGCTGGCGCAGTTGCCCGCAGCCATGCGTGCGGACATGGAGCGTTTGAATCTCGCCCGCCACGATCTGAAACCCCTGCAGGCCAGACTCATCCTAGTGCATGGCAGGAATGACAACCTCATTCCATGGCCGGAGACGCCTGCGCTCGCTGCCGCCGCGCCGGAAGGATTGGCGAGCGTGTTCCTCATCCATCGCGTGCTCGGCCATGTCGATCTGAAATTTTCCAATCTATTTTCCTGGCGCTTCTGGAGCGCAGACCTCCCCGACCTGTGGCGGCTGTGGCGAGTGATCGACCTGCTTCTGGCGGAGCGGGCGGGATGAGGAAAAGTTTCATCCCGTGGCTCTTGGCCATCCTGCTGGCGGCACTCGCCCTGGCACTGCCGCCCTTCGCTCAACCCGTGCAGTATCACGATTTCGCCGACCAGCGCGCCTGCCCGGGGTTTCTCTATTTCCTGCCCAACTGCCTCGACACCGCCTCCAACCTGCTCTTCGTGCTGGCAGGCGCGCTCGGTCTGCTATTTCTGCGCGGTACAGCGGCACGACACACCTTCACCGACTCGAGCGAGCGCGCGCTCTACGCGCTGTTCTTCGGGGCGGTCGTGCTCATTGGCCTGGCCTCGGGCTACTATCACCTCGCCCCGGACAACGCCGGGCTGGCCTGGGACCGGGCGGCGATCATGCTGGCATTCATGACCTGGTTCGCCGCGATCATCGGCGAGCGCGTCGGCCTGCAAGTCGGGCTACGCTTGCTGCCGCCGCTGCTCCTGACCGGCCTCGCCAGCGTCGCCTGGTGGTACTGGAGCGAGAC
>JAUXNZ010000014.1 GCA_030682595.1 Rhodocyclaceae bacterium
GCACGACGCCACCGGCGAGCGCCAGTGCCGCGCCGATCAGATGTGTCAGCGCGTTGAACTTTTCGCCGTAATACATGGCAGCAACTCGACTACCGCCTCGGCCGGCAAGCCCGGCAACCAGACGTCGATCGGGCGGCAATCCTGGGCGACGCAGATGATGTAGGGCGGGACATGGGACGAATGCGTCAGGCGAACCGAGGGCAGGGGCGGCAGCGTCGGCACATAATGCCAGGCACCCTCCCTGAGCTGTGCGCCGGCGGGCGGCTCCATCCCCGCGCCCGTGCCGCGCACCCGCGCCGCCTCAATGACCAGCGACTGGCCGACAAGCTTCCAGTCCTCTTCCCAGAGTATTTTTTCAATCGAATGCTGCCATGACAGCGTCAGCGACTCGGCCATGAGCGAGGTTAGCAGCGCGCCGGCGGCCAGGCAGAGTGGCATGAATCAAGACCTCCATCCCCCCAACCCCCTTCCGGGGGAAGGGGGTGACGGGTGTTCGCGGGTAAGACCCGCTCCAGGTTTTGGTTGAGCCGCCTTGGGGCGGCCCGGCGGAGGCATCAAAAGTCGGCGCTGGCGGGACGGCGCCGGGATTGCCAGAAGCGCCAGGCAATGAAGGCTGCGCCCATCAGGATGCCGATCTCGTCGGTCAGCGGCAGCGCGGCAATCAGCAGGGCGGCCCCGCCGGCGGCGAAGAGGCGCTCCCCGACCTTCAGGCTGCCCTGCAGATAGCCGATGGCGGCAGCGCCCCACAGCGCAATGGCCAGCAGGGCCTTGCCGACGATGTAAGCAACCGCCAACACGGTCGGGTCGCCTTGCAGCATCAGGGCGTTGTCATAGACGGCCATGTACGGCACGACAAAGCCGGCGATGGCGATCTGCACCGCCTTGAGGCCGATCTTCATCGCCGACTCCTTGGCGATGGAGCTGGCGGCGAAGGCGGCCAGCGCCACCGGGGGCGTCAGGTCGGCCATGATGCCGAAGTAGAAGACGAACATGTGCGAGACGATCAGCGGCACGCCAAGCGAGAGCAGGGCCGGCGCGGCGATGGCGCTGGTGATGATGTAATTGGGAATGGTCGGGATGCCCATGCCCAGCAGCAGGCAGACCAGCATCGTCAAGAACAGCGAGAGGAACAGGCTGTGTTCGCCCACCCGCAGGATGAAACCCGCGAAGTTGGAGGCTGCCCCGGTGAGGGTCAGAATGCCGATGATGACGCCGACGATGGCGCAGGCCACGCCGACCGGCAGCGCCTGGCGTGCGCCGGCGATCAGGCTCTGATACATGATGTGCAGCGTCTTGTGGCCGCCCTTGACGACCGCGGCCAGCAACACCAGCACGCCGATGACCGTCAGCACGGCATGGACGCCCCACTCGACCAGCGTCGCGCTGGCCAGGCCGACGCCGATCCAGAATACAAAACGGAAGGCGGTCGCCGAGATGCGCGCGGCGACGGCCGCACCGAGGATCAGGATGGCGGTCAGCGCCAGCCCGACCATGCCCGAATACATGGGAGTGAAGCCGTTGAACAGCATGCCGACCAGGCCGACCAGGGGTAACAGCAGGTACCACTGCGCCTTCATCGCCCGCCACGGGTTGGGGCATTGCTCCTTGGGCAGGCCGACCAGATTCTTGCGGCCGGCCTCCAGATGCACCATCCAGAACGCCGTAACGTAGTAGAGGATGGCCGGAATCGCCGCCGCCTTGACGATCTCGGTGTAGGGCACGTTGAGGTTTTCAGCCATGATGAAGGCGACCGCCCCCATCACCGGCGGCATGATCTGCCCGCCCATGCTGGCGGTCGCCTCCACCGCGCCGGCGAACACGCCCGAATAACCGAAGCGCTTCATCAGCGGAATGGTGAACTGGCCGGTAGTCAGCACGTTGGCGACGCCGGAACCGGAAATCGTCCCCATCAAACTGGACGACAACACCGACACCTTGGCCGCACCGCCCTTGGTGTGGCCGACAAAGCCAAGCGCGATCGAGTTGAACAGATTGATCATCCCGGCGTGTTCGAGGAAGGTGCCGAACAGGATGAAGAGGAAAATGAAGGTGGCCGACACCAGGATCGGAATGCCGAAGATGCCTTCGGTGCCGAAGCCGAGCTGATCGACGATCTGCGCGAAGGCATAGCCGCGATGCGCCAGGTCGCCCGGCAGATATTGGCCGAACAGGCCGTAGAGCAGAAACAGGCCGCAGATGATCGGCAGCGCCAGGCCAAGAATGCGCCGCGCCGCCTCGAAGACCAGCAGCACCATGAGCGCGCCGACCCAGAGATCAAGCGTGGTCGGGTCGCCGGCCCGCTGGATCAGGTCACCCTCGAAAAACCACTGGTAGCTCGCCAGAGCGAACGCGGCAACGGCGAGCAGCCAGTCGCCCGCCGACACCTGCGTCAGCTTGCCGCGTTTGAATGCCGGATAGATGATGAAGGTCAACGCCAGCAGAAAACCCACATGCAGGGCGCGGGTGACGAGACTGGAAAACGGATGGAAAGCCGCCACCACAAGCTGGTAGACGGAAAAAGCCAGCGCCAGCGCCAGCAGGATCTGCAACGAGAAACCGCCGAGCCGGCGCTGGACGCCGTGCTCGGAGAATTCCTCCGCGTGATCGACCGGACTGCTGGCGCTCATCGTGAGTCCGTTACTTGATCAGCCCGGCTTCCCTGTAATACTTCTCGGCGCCGGGGTGCAGCGGCACCGGCGAACCCTTGCCGGCAGTATTCCTGTCGATGGCCTTGGCGGCGGCGTGCGAGGCAACCATGGCATCGAGATTCTCGAACATCGACTTGGTCATCTTGTACACGGTGTCGGTCGGCACGCCTTCATGCGTCGCCAGATAATTTTGCACGATGACGGTCGGCACGTCGGTGGTCTGGCCGTTGTAGGTGTTGGCCGGGATGACGCCGGTGGCATAGGCGGCCTCGCCAATCTTCGTCACGACCTCGGCGGGAATCGGGATGACGACGATCTTCACCGCCGTCGCCAGGTCGCGCACCGCCGCAACACCGAGGCCGGAGGACAGCAGCGTCGCATCGAGCTGGCGGTTTTTGATCAGCTCCACCGATTCGGCATAGCCCAGGTATTCCACCTTGGCGAAATCCTTGTAGCTCATGCCGACGGCCTTGAGGATATCGCGGCTGTTGAGCTCGGTGCCGCTCTTCGGCGCGCCGACGGAAACCTTCTTGCCCTTGAGATCGGCCAGCGACTTGATGTTCGCGTCGGCGCTGGCGAGAAAGTGGATGTAATTCGGATAAATGGCGGCCACCGTGCGCAGCCTGTTCAGCGGCGTCTTGAAGCCCGCTTCCTCGTTGCCTTTCCAGGCTTCGTTGAAGGTGTCGCCGAGCGTGAAGGCGATCTCGCCGCGGCCGGCTTGCAGCAGGTTGAGGTTCTCGGCGCTGGCCTTGGTGGCCTGCACCGTGCTCTTGGCGTTCGGCATTACCTTGCCGTAGATCTGCGTCAGCGAAACGCCCAGCGGGTAATACACGCCGCTGGTGCCGCCGGTCAATACATTGATGAATTCGTTGGCATGGCTGGCGGTGGCGGCCAGGGCGATCACGGATGCGGCAATCAAAGAACGTAGTTTCATTTTGGGCTCCTCGCGGTGGTTGAAACGAACGCGCGATTCTAACCCTGGAGCACGCGGATCAAGGCACAACGTCACACGGCGAGCGCGTCAGCAAATCCGCGGCAACTGTTCC
>JAUXNZ010000047.1 GCA_030682595.1 Rhodocyclaceae bacterium
TGGCGTGAATCACCCCTTCCCAAGCAGCCTTGCCGCCGGGCCGCCCTTCTCCCGCAAGCGTGTGAAGGGCTTTCTGATGGCACCCCCTTTCCCCCTACCCCTTTCCCGCCAGGGGAAAGGGGAGAAAACCGCCCCCTCAGCAGTCTCGCCGCCGGGCCGCCCCAAGGCGAGACGACACGCGGCGCCAGCCGCAATCCGCTCCCCAAGTTTGAACGGGAACGCCCCGTAACAGACGAGCGCAGCGACAACAAGCGACACAGTCGCGCCGTTGCGGCGTAGGCTAATGCCGGCAAAGCCGGCGTTAAGCCGCGTAGCGGCGGCCGTAGGCCAAAACCCAGTCGCCTCCCCGCGAGGGGAGGCTGGGAGGGGCGGGCCTATGCTCTCGCTCTTTCGATCTGCACACCGACGCGCTTGACGCCGCGCGCGATGCCGACCTTGGCGATCGACACCTTGACCCACGGCGCGCGAAATTCGTCGAGCATGAGCTTGATGAGGAACTCGCCCAGCGTTTCGAGCAGGTTGAAATGCCGCGCCGCGAGTTCGGCGCGCACCCGCCCGATCACCACGGCGTAGTCGATGGTCTTGGCGATGTCATCGTCCTGCGCCGCCTCGTCCGGCACGCCGAAGGTCAGCGTCAGGTCCAGGGTCTGCGGGGCCGCCCGTTCGCGGTCGTAGATGCCGACGTGCGCCTCGACGCGCATGTCCTCAATGAAAATGAAGTCCATGTGATTCCACCAGTTAGAATCCTGCCCATTCTATGGAATCAACGCCTACTCTGCTGATTTACGTCGCCTATCTGGTGTTGGGCTACCTGATCGGCTCGCTGCCGTTCGCGGTAATCGTTTCGAAGCTGTTCGGCCTGGCCGATCCGCGCGGTCACGGCTCGGGCAATCCCGGCGCCACCAATGTGCTCAGAACTGGCAACAAGTTCGCCGCGCTTTTAACGCTGCTGGGCGACGCCGCCAAGGGCTGGGTGGCGATGTGGCTGGTGGCAAAAGTCGGCGCTGACGGGACGGCGGTTGCCTTCACCGGCCTGGCCGCCTTCCTCGGTCACCTGTTTCCTGTCTTCCTGCGCTTCCGGGGCGGCAAGGGCGTCGCCACCGCCATCGGCGTGCTGATCGGACTGGATGGCATGGTCGCCCTGATTGCGGCGCTCACCTGGGCCATTACCGCCGCCGTTTTCCGTTATTCCTCACTGGCCGCACTGGCCGCCGCCTGCGTTGCGCCGGGCGTGGCCTATGCACTGCATGGCCCGGATACGCTCACCCTCGTCATCGGCAGCATGTGCCTGCTGCTGATCATGCGCCATCGCCCGAACATCCTGCGCCTTTTTGCCGGCACCGAAAGTCGTATCGGCAAGAAGAAATCGGCCCCTTAGATTTCCTGCAGCGGCCAGCGCGGCCGCACGGCGAATCCGCCAGCGCGACATTGTTCCCGCGCCATATCGTAACCGCCCGCCGACAGTCGCAGTGCGGCGGCAAACGCAATCATCGCCCCGTTGTCGGTGCACAGCGCCATTGCGGGGTAGCAGACGCGAATCCCCTGGCGCTTGCCAGCCTCATCCAGCCGTTGCCGCAACCGCCGGTTGGCGCCCACGCCGCCGGCGACGACCAGCGTCGAAAGTCGGCGCTGGCGACACGCCGCCAGTGCCTTGGTCGCCAGCACCTCGGTGGCCGCTTCCTGAAACTCGGCGGCCAGATCGGCCTGGTCCTGATGCGCCAGCGCTGACGCGCGTACCGCCGTCAATACGGCAGTCTTGAGGCCGGAAAAACTGAAGTTGAAATCGCCGCTGGCCAGCATCGGGCGCGGCAACTTGAAACGCCCTGCCACCCCGGTCTCGGCCAGCTTTGCCAGCGCCGGCCCGCCCGGATAGCCGAGGCCAAGCAATTGCGCGGTTTTGTCGAAGGCCTCGCCGGCCGCGTCGTCGAGCGATTCACCCAACAGTTCGTAAGCGCCTACTTGTTGCACGCACATGATCTGCGTGTGGCCGCCGGAAACCAGCAGGGCGATGAAGGGAAAACGAAGTTTCAGAGCAGACTCATGCCCGCCTGCGGGCGTGATGTCGGAACTAAATTGCGCCGGATCATCGGCCAGCAGCGGCGAAAGCAGATGGCCTTCGAGGTGATGCACCGGCAGCGCCGGCACGCCGAGCGCCAGGGCCAGACCCTCGGCAAAACTGGCGCCCGTCAGCAGGGCGCCCGCCAGTCCCGGCCCCGCCGTATAAGCCACCGCACCGAGGGTTTCCTTGGCAATCCCGGCCTCCGCCAGGACGTGGGCGAGCAGCGGCGCCAGCCGTTTGATATGGTCACGCGAGGCCAGTTCGGGCACCACGCCGCCGTAGTCTTCGTGCATCGCCACCTGCGAATGGATGGCATGGGCCAGCAGGCCGCGCGCCGTGTCGTAGAGCGCAACCCCGGTTTCGTCGCAGGAAGTTTCGATGCCCAGCACAATCATCTTCTTTGCATTTTCCGGCAAGTTGATTCGGAGCGCCGGTGTTTCGGCGGACAAGCGCGGGGGATACCCCTCTCTTATGCAAGTGTATCCGGCCTGTCCGGCATGATTTTAGCCGGTTGCCAGAAGATTCAAGCGCTAAGGTGGGCGCAGCGCAGCGCCTGGCTTGGCCACAGTCGCTCCAGGCCATTTGTCAAATCTTCGCCGCATCATGGGCGTGCATAATTTGTTTGCCCTGCCCGCGCCGCCGGCGTTAGGATGACAGCCTCATCGTCTCCTGCGCGACCGCTGTGAACCGACTCCTGCTTTCCAGCCTGCAACTCCGCCTGATTCTGGGGGTTAGCGTACTGTTCCTCGCCAGCCTGTGGGGATTCGCGCTGTTGCTGGCGCGAAGCCAGACGGCGCAGCTCGAGCAGTTGCTGGGCGAGCAGCAGCGCACGACCATCGACTACGTCGCCGATGACATCGACCAGCGCTTGCGCCGCCGCCTCGACATCCTGGTGCAGGCCGCCTCCGTACTGCCGCTCGAACTGCTCGGCGATGCCGCGCGCCTCGAGGATATGCTGCGCCAGCGTCCGAACCTGACCAGGCTCTTCGATGGCGGCATCATTATCGTCAAGCCCGATGGCTCGGGCGCCTTCGCCGACTATCCGGTAGTGCCGGGCCGGCGCGAGCACAATTACGATCACTTCAGCGCCGTTGGCGACGTCATCCGCAGCGGTCGACCTGCCGTGAGCAAGCCCTTCATCGGCCTGCGCATCAAAAAACCGATGCTCGGCTTCGCCGTGCCGGTGCACGACAGGGAAGGCCGGTTGGCGGCGATCCTTGCCGGCGTCAGCCTGGTGGAGGCACCCGACCTGCTCGGCATCATCGGCCAGCACCGCTATGGCAAGACCGGCGATTTGGTGGTGATCGCGCCGCAATACGACATGGTTGTAATCGGCACCAATCCGGCCGATATCCTGCGGCCGCTGCCGCAGCCGGGGGTGAATGTCATGCTCGACCGCTTCCGCGCCGGCCATGAGGGTTCGGGAGTCAGCGTCAACCTCAAGGGCGTCGAGCAACTGGTGTCGGGGCGGAAGCTGACGACGGTCGAGGGCTGGTTCGTCGTGGCGCGGCTGCCGACGGCGGAGGCCTTCGCGCCCATTGTGGCCCTGCGCCAGACGGTGTTCGGCGGCGCCCTGTTGCTGTCGCTGCTGGTGGCCGCGCTGGCGGCGCTGTTGGTCCGCCGCGCGCTGAAGCCCTTGCTGGACGCGACGACGACGCTCGATGCCATTTCGGCCGGGACCGCGCCGCTGCAGCCGCTGGCGGTGGTGCGGCAGGACGAGGTCGGGCGACTGGTGGAGAGCTTCAACCGCCTGCAGCAACGGCTGCGGCTCCGCGAGACCGAGATGTTGCTGGCGCAGGAGCGCTTCGCCGTCGCCTTCCGCGCCAGCCCGATCGCGGCCTCGATCGGCCGCGTCGCCGACAGCTGCCTGATCGAGGTCAATGCCAAATGGCAGCAGGATTTCGGCTGGACACGCGAGGAGCTGATCGGCAAAAAA
>JAUXNZ010000023.1 GCA_030682595.1 Rhodocyclaceae bacterium
CCCGCGGCGACGGTTCCAGCGTCTTTTCGCGCTCCCTGGAGGAGCATAATCGCGCCGTCAATAAATACCAGCGCGGTGGCAAGTGAGTAAATGCAAGTGAGCAAAGGTAAATTCATCACCCTCGAAGGCGTCGATGGCGCGGGTAAAAGCACCCATCTGGGGTGGTTGATCGAGCATCTGCGCGCGCGCGGGCATGTCGTAGTGCAAACCCGCGAACCGGGCGGCACGCCGCTGGGCGAAAAACTGCGCGAACTCCTGCTCCACGAAGCGATGCACCTCGAAACCGAGGCGCTGCTGATGTTCGCCGCCCGCCGCGAGCATCTCGAACAGGTCATCAAACCGGCCATTTCACGGGGCGACTGGGTGGTCTGCGACCGTTTCACCGACGCGAGCTTCGCCTATCAGGGCGGCGGGCGGGGTTTGTCGGTCGAGAAACTCGGTCAATTGGAAACCTGGGTACAGGGCGACCTGCAGCCTGACCTGACGCTGCTTTTCGATTTACCCATCGATATTGCCGCTCAGCGCATGGCCGGCGCGGAGCGCCAACTGGATCGTTTCGAACAGGAAAAAACCGATTTTCACGAGCGCGTGCGCGCCGCCTATCTGGCCCGCGCCGCCGAAATGCCGGGAAGAGTCCGTATCATCGACTCCCGGCAGACGCTTGAACAAATTCAGAAACAACTTGAACAAATACTTTCAAGTGACTGATATTATATTAAATACTGAAATATGGAACGACTTGACGGGGGCCGCGACGCGCCTGCCGCATGCCTTGCTGTTTGCCGGCCCGGCCGGAGTCGGCAAACGCGAACTCGCCGATGCGCTTTCCGCGCGCCTGCTGTGCGAGCAGCCGCGCCAGCCGCACGAACCGGCTTGCGGGAATTGCCCCTCCTGCGTGATGATGGCCAACGGCCAGCACCCCGATTACCGCCTGCTGCAACCCGATGCCGCACTGGAAGATGAAGAAGCAGGCGATGCTGCAACTTCTAGTGATGCCGGGGACAAGAAAAAGGCCAGCAAGCAGATCCGCATCCAGCAGGTGCGCGAAGTCGAAGAGTTCTTTCATGTCAGCGGCCACCGCGGCGGTGCGCGCGTTTGCGTCATCGATCCCGCCGAGGCGATGAACCCGATCACGGCGAATTCACTTCTTAAAATACTTGAAGAACCATCTGTATCATTCTATTTTATAATGATTTCTCATAGATGGAGAAAGCTATTGCCGACGCTGCTGAGCCGTTCGCGCCGGGTCATGTTTGGATGTCCGCCAGACGAACAATCACAACGCTGGCTCGCGGAACGGCAGCTTGCCGAGCACGCCAAATGGCTGCCGTTTTTTGGTCATGCGCCCTTGGAAGTGGCTGCGGCCGCCAGAACCGGTCGTCTCAAGGCGCTGGAATCGGTGGTTGCCGACTTGCTCAAACCGCAGGAGGCCCTGGCGCAGGCGAATCGTTGGGAAAGTCTCGTGAAGGCCGATGGCGCACTCGGCATGGAAGAACTGGTCAGCACGGTGCAAAAATGGCTGTTCGACCTCGGGCAGTGTGCCGTCGCCGCCCCGCCGCGCTATTTCCCACAACAAAACAAAGCCTTGGGCGGCCTCGCTGCACGCATGTCGCTGCCTGTGCTGATCCAGGCGCAGCAACAGGTGTTCCAGTTGCGCGCCTGGTCGAACCATCCGCTCAACCCGCGGCTGTTTCTTGAAGATCTTTGTGTACGGGCTTTCCGCCCGCTAGGATTATGAAAATTCTCCGCGATAACTACCCCCGCCGCGCGAATGATTTCGTCATTCCGGCGCAGGCCGGAATCCAGAGGGACACCACTGGATTCCGGGTTCCGCTACGCGGCCCCGGAATGACGAAGCGGGAAAATTGGTTGCGGCCGGAGGTCGCACCATGAACAAGCTTGTTGATTCGCACTGCCATCTCGATTTCCCGGAGTTTGCGGGAAACCTCCCCGGTTTGCTGAAAACCATGCAGGAAAACCGCGTCGGCTGGGCATTGTGCGCCGGTGTGACACTGGAACGGTTTCCCGCGATGCTTGCCATCGTCAAGTCGCAGCCCAATCTGTTCGCCGCCGTCGGCGTACATCCCGATACCGAAACCGATGGGAAAGAACCGGCACGCGAGGCGGATATCGAGACACTGGTGGCGCTGGCGGCCGACCCGAAAGTTGTCGCCATCGGCGAAACCGGGCTCGATTATTACCGGCTGACCGGTGATCTCGAATGGCAGCGCGAGCGTTTTCGCACCCACATCGCCGCCGCGAAAATATGCGGCAAGCCATTGATTATTCATACACGCGCAGCTTCTGCGGATACCTTGCGAGTACTCAGGGAAGAGGGTGGCGATAGCGTTGGCGGCGTATTCCACTGCTTTACCGAAGACCTGGACACCGCCCGCCAGGCGCTCGACCTCGGGTTCCATATCTCTTTTTCCGGCATTGTGACCTTCAAGAACGCGCTCCAGATCAAGGCGGTCGCACAAAGCGTGCCGCTGGATCGGCTGCTGGTGGAAACCGATTCCCCCTATCTGGCGCCCGTGCCCTATCGCGGCAAACTCAACCAGCCCGGCTATGTGCTGCATGTGGCGGAAGAGATTGCCCGCCTGCGCGAACTTCCGCTGGAAACCGTCATCGAAACAACTACCGAAAACTTCTTTCGGCTCTTCAACCAGGCAAAACCATGAAAAGAATCATCACCCTAGCTTTGGCCAGCGCACTGCTGACCAGCATGCAACCCGCCGTTTCCGGTGTTTATGAAGACATCCTGCACGCCGCCAACCAGAACGACACTGCCACGGTCGTCGGACTGTTGCGGCGCGGCATGGACGTGAATACCTCGGATACCCAGGGCGCGACGCTGTTGATGATTGCTGCAGAGGGCAATAACCTCGAACTGGTGAAATTCCTCCTCGACAACCGGGTGAACGCCCAGCGCCGCAACCGCCATGGCGACACCGCACTGATGATTGCCGCGTTGCGTGGGCATACCGAAGTTGTGCGCTTGATGCTCGATCGCAAGGTCGCCCCGAATCACGACGGCTGGAACGCCCTGCATTACGCCGCCTTCGAAAATCGCAGCGCAATCATTAGCTTATTGCTGGCGGCCGGTGCCGACATCAATTCGCCGGCGCCGAACAGCCAAACAGCGCTGATGTTTGCCGCCAAAAACGGTCATCTCGACACCGTGCGGGTACTGGTCGGTTCGGGCGCCGACCTGGCAGTGGCAGATCCGGTCGAAGGCACGGCGCTCAGCATGGCAAAAAAGGCGGGGCATGCCGACATCGCCCAGTTTCTGCTGCGGGCCGGGGCGAAATAAGCGAATTCAAGGAGTCCACGGCGTGCTTGACACCGCGCAGCTGCTGATCAACACCGACTTCCCCCCCTTGCGGCGCGGGCGACTGGAGACCCTGCAAGCCAATCTCGGCTATCGCTGCAACCAGTCGTGCCTGCATTGCCATGTCGCCGCCAGTCCCAAGCGCACCGAAGC
>JAUXNZ010000030.1 GCA_030682595.1 Rhodocyclaceae bacterium
GCACCAGCACCGATTCGGGCATGTCGAGCGGCATCACGCCGGTCGCTGCCGCAAACGCCACGAGGCCGGAACCGGCGGGGAAGGAGATGCCGATGGGGAAACGCGTGTGGCTGTCGCCGCCGGTGCCGACGGTGTCGGGCAGCAGGAAGCGGTTCAGCCAACTGTGGATGATGCCGTCGCCGGGCTTGAGCGCAATGCCGCCGCGCGCGGTCATGAAGCTCGGCAGGGTGCGATGGGTCTTGACGTCCACCAGTTTCGGATAGGCGGCGGTGTGGCAAAAGGACTGCATCACCAGGTCGGCGGAGAAGCCGAGGCAGGCGAGGTCTTTCAGTTCGTCGCGGGTCATCGGGCCGGTGGTGTCCTGGCTGCCGACGCTGGTCATGCGCGGTTCGCAATAGGCGCCCGGGCGCACGCCCCGCTGTTGTCCATTGAGTTCGGGCAGGCCGCAGGCGCGACCGACCATCTTTTGCGCGAGCGAGAAACCCTTGCCGGTGTCGGCCGGCGTGCCGGGCAGGCGGAACAGGGTTGAGACGGGCAGGCCGAGGAATTCACGCGCCTTGGCGGTGAGGCCGCGGCCGATGATCAGGTTGATGCGGCCGCCGGCGCGCACTTCGTCGAAAATGACATCGGACTTGACCTTGAAGGTGGCGATGACTTGTCCGTTTTTCAGTGCCTTGCCCTCAAACGGGCGCAGTTCGACTGCGTCGCCCATCTCCATCTGGCTGACATCGAGTTCGATCGGTAATGCGCCCGCGTCTTCCATGGTGTTGTAGAAGATCGGGGCGATCTTGTTGCCGAGGCAGACGCCGCCGAAGCGCTTGTTCGGCACGTAGGGGATGTCTGCGCCGGTGAACCACAGCACGGAGTTGGTGGCGGATTTGCGCGAGGAACCGGTGCCGACCACGTCGCCGACGTAGGCGACGAGATGGCCTTTGGCCTTGAGCGCTTCGAGTTGCTTGAGCGGGCCGCGTTCGCCGGGTTGGTCGGCCTCGATGCCGGAGCGCGGGTTCTTCAGCATGGCCAGTGCATGCAGCGGAATGTCGGGGCGGCTCCAGGCGTCGGGGGCGGGCGAGAGGTCGTCGGTGTTGGTCTCGCCGCTGACCTTGAAGATGGTGACTGTGAGCGATTGCGGAACTTCGGGGCGGGCAGTGAACCACTCGGCGTCGGCCCAGGACTGCATGACGGCCTGGGCGTTGGCGCTACCCGCCTTGGCCTTGTCGGCGACATCGTGGAAGGCATCGAACATCAGCAGGGTTTTCTTGAGCGCGCCCGCGGCAACCGCGCCGCACTCGGCGTCGTCAAGCAGGTCGATCAGCGGCCTGACGTTGTAGCCGCCGAGCATGGTGCCGAGCAGTTCGGTCGCTTTTGAGCGGGAAATCAAAGAACACGCCCGATTTTGTCCAATGCGGCCAGCGGCGACTTCAGCCAGGAACTTCGCCTTGACCTCGGCGGCGTCATCCACGCCGGCCGGTACGCGGTAGGTGAGCAGGTCGACGAGGAAAGCTTCCTCGCCCGCCGGGGGATTTTTCAGCAGTTCGACGAGTTCGCCGGTCTGCTGCTTGGTCAGTGGCAGGGGCGGGATGCCTTGCGCGGCGCGGGCGGCAACGTGGGCACGATAGGCTTCAAGCATGGGTTTTCCTTTTTTCTCTGAGGGGTTACTTGCAGTCGCCAAGGCAATTATTTGCAATCGCCAAGTCGGCGGCCTTTTATGTTCGAGTTCATTTCGCCCATGCCCTGGTCGGGAGTCATGCGCATTTTTTGTTCAAAGCTGAAGGTAGTCGGGGCCATCGCGCCCTTGATCGTGCCGGTCAGTTTGCCGCCGCCTTCCATGTTGCAGGTCATGTCGTAGCTGATGCTGCCGCCGGACTGCTTCATGTTGGCGATGGAGCACCTGCTTTTTTCATCCATCTTGTATTGCTTGCCGTCGGCGATGTCCTTGGCGGTATAGCAATGCGTGTATTTGCCGCCGGGCATTTCCATACCCTGCATTTTCATGGTGGTGGCGATTTCCCAAAGCCCCGGCTTCATTTCCTGGGCGTGGGCGAACAGTGCAAAACCAGTGAGCAGCCATGCGACGAGCAGTCGGGTCATGATGAGTCTCCTTGAGTTGGGGCGGGGTCGAAGGGGGCGAAGAACTGTTCGCGCGCGGCGCGCGGCAGAGGCGTACCGGTGAGTCGCGCGCGTTGCAGGAGTTCCCAATAGTAGCGGTAGGAGGCGCGGTCGTGCAGTCGGCCGTCGACCTGGATCGGCCCCCAGTTGGCGGCGGCGGCAGCGCAAAGGATGTCTGTCGCCGCGCCGACTTCGGCGAAATTCGGCCGCATCGCCGAGATTACCGGTTCGATCTGGTCGGGATGAATGCTCCACATGCGCAGAAAGCCGAACTCCTGACGGGCGCGGCGCGCATCGGCCGTCACCCCTTTGGGGTCGCGGAACTCGGTGGTGACGTTATGGGTCGGTACCTTGCCGTGGGCGAGGGCCGCCGTTGCCGTCTCGCACTTGGCGCGGGCGATGAGCGGATGCTCGAACTGTCCCGGCGCATGCATCGCATAGGCGGGAATCGCGCCGTGGTGGGCGCTGATGTAGTCCAGCAGGCCGAAGTCGAG
Source organism: Rhodocyclaceae bacterium (assembly GCA_030682595.1). Classification (GTDB taxonomy): domain Bacteria; phylum Pseudomonadota; class Gammaproteobacteria; order Burkholderiales; family Rhodocyclaceae; genus Sulfuricystis. The sequence goes on from JAUXNZ010000030.1 coordinate 2,604, forward strand.
CGATTCGACCTCGGGCAGTGCGGCGATCTGCCAGGCTTCGTGCAGCGCGCCGGGCGTTTCGATCAGCACATGCACGGGGATCTCGTGCGTGATGTGGTGGCGCGCGCGGCAGGCCGCGAGCGCCGCGATCTGTTCCGCCACATCGGCCGCGCGCTCCGCCTTGGGCAGCACGAGATAGGCGAGGCTCCAGCCCGCATTGCCGACAATGATTTCCAGTTCGTCCCGCCAGGCCGGATGCCGCACGTCATGGATGCGCGCGCCCAGGCGGTCGAAGCGGTTGTCGCTGGAGTTGATCAGCGCGGCAATCAGCGCGGCCTGTTCGCGTTCTCCCCCCACCGGCGCGCCATCCTCGCAATCGGCGGTAACGTCAAACAACGGCACGCCCGCGTTTTGCAGGGAATCTTGCAGTTCCAGCGCCTTGCGCAGGTGCCTCTCACTGCCGGCATAATGTTCGCAGGCGGCCAATGCGGGAAACGGCCGGCCGCCCGCGTAGAGCACTGCGGAAGGATGAAGTGCCGTGCTCACGGCTTAACGTGAAAGACACTGTAGCGTTTGCGCCGGGCCGCCCCCAGCAAACGCGGCACGCGGCGCCAGCCGCAAGCCGCGCCGCACCCCAGACAGTGCGCCCCGTGATGTGCGAGCGGAAGCGAGCCGTTTGGAACCCCCCGCGAGGGGGGCGAAGGGGGGCGGGCCATCATGAAGCGGGGGCGAAGCACACGCTTCATGAAAATCAGGCAAACAGATGCTTGACGCCGTCGCGCTCTTCGCTGAGTTCCTGGAGCGTGGCGTCCATTTTCTGGCGCGAGAAGGCGTCGATTTCGAGTCCCTTGACCACTGCCCATTTACCGTCCGCGCAGGTGCAGGGCATCCCGTAAATCATGCCTTCGGGGATGCCATAGGAGCCGTCGGAAACCACGCCCATCGTCACCCACTGGCCGTTGGTGCCGATGTTCCAGTCGCGCATGTGGTCGATGGCGGCATTGGCGGCCGAGGCGGCGGAAGACGAGCCGCGCGCCGCGATGATGGCGGCGCCGCGCTTGCCGACCTTCGGGATGTATTCGCCCTGGTACCAGGCGTCGTCATTCACCAGTGCGGGCGCGGCCTGGCCGGCCACGGTGGCGAAACGGATGTCGGGGTACATCGTCGGCGAGTGGTTGCCCCAGACGACCATGTTCTTGACATCAGTGACGGCGGCCTTGGTGCGCGTCGCCAGTTGCGAAATCGCGCGGTTGTGGTCGAGGCGCATCATCGAGGTAAAGGCGGTCCTGGGCAGGCTCTGCGCGGTGTTCATGGTGATCAGCGCGTTGGTGTTGGCGGGGTTGCCGACCACGATCAACTTGAGGTCACGCGCCGCGACCTTGTCGATGGCGCTGCCTTGTTCGGTGAAGATCTTGGCGTTTTCGAGCAGCAGGTCCTTGCGCTCCATGCCGGGGCCGCGCGGCTTGGCGCCGACCAGCAGCGCCTGCTGGACGTCCTTGAAAGCGACCAGCGGATCGCTGGTACCGATCATGTCGGCCAACAACGGGAAGGCGCAGTCTTCGAGTTCCATCATCACGCCTTTCAGCGCGGCCTGTGCCTTTTCCAGGGGCAGTTCGAGCATTTGCAGGATGACCGGCTGATCCTTGCCGAGCATTTCGCCGCTGGCGATGCGGAACAGCAGGGCGTAACCGATTTGTCCGGCGGCGCCGGTCACTGCAACTCGAATGGGGGCTTTGGCCATGATGAAAAACTCCTTGAATTTGACGGGGGATGGAAGAGCGGGTGAACGGGGAAATCATAGTGCGCGTTGCTGCGCTGTGTCAATATCTGTCTTATATCATCTATAAGACATAAGTTAATCTATGGACGCGGAAAAACTTTTATGGTTCAATCTGTCTCCATGTTGCCCCAGACACCCGTGGATTCTCCCACCTTCAGCCCGCTCTACCGGCAGATAAGAGATCTGATCTTGCAGTCGCTCGACAATGGCGAGTGGCGGCCCGGCGAGGCGATTCCGAGCGAGATCGAGCTGGCGGCGCGTTTTCATGTCAGCCAAGGCACCGTGCGCAAGGCCATCGACGAGATGGCCGCCGAAAATCTGCTGGTGCGGCGTCAGGGCAAAGGCACCTTTGTCGCCAGCCACAACGACCCGCGCGCCTTTTTCCGTTTTTTGCGCCTGACCCCGCTGGCCGGGGGGATCGAGCCGTCGAAGAGCGTGCCGCTGGAATGCTGGCGCGCCAAGGCGGGCACCGAGGCCGTGCGCGTACTGGGGCTCAAGATGGGCGAACCGATCATCATCGTGCGGCGTCTGCTTGAATTTGCCGACAAGCCGGTGGTCGTCGATGAGATCTATCTG
>JAUXNZ010000034.1 GCA_030682595.1 Rhodocyclaceae bacterium
CCGGCGGCAACGCACTCAAGTTTTACGCTTCGGTGCGCCTGGACATCCGCCGCACCGGCGCCATCAAGAACGGCGACGAGGTGGTCGGCAACGAGACCAAGGTCAAGGTCGTCAAGAACAAGGTGGCGCCACCCTTCCGCGAGGCGCGCTTCGACATCCTCTACGGCGAGGGCATCTCGCGCGAAGGCGAGGTCGTCGAACTCGGCGTCGAGCACAAGATAGTCGAGAAGTCCGGCGCCTGGTATTCCTACAATGGCGAGAAAATCGGCCAGGGCAAGGACAAGACGCGCGAATTCCTGCGCGAGCGCCCCGAACTCGCCCGCGAAATCGAAAACAAGGTGCGCGCGGCAGTAGGGGTGGCGGCGTTACCGGGCGGCGAAAGCAAACCCGGCAAAGCCGAGAAAGCCGATAAAGCCGAGAAATCTGCTTAGCGAAACCCCGCCTTTGTCACGCCTTGCGTGACAAAGGCTTTCTGGTGGCCCCCCTCACTCACCCCCGCAAGGGGAGAGAGAGAAAACCAGCAGTCTCGCCGCCGGGCCGCCCCAAGGCGAGACGGCACGCGCCGCCAGGCGCAACCCGCTTCCACGCCAAAACGAAGCGCCCCGTAATAGCCGAGCGCAGCGAGCCGTTTCGAACCCCCCGAGAGGGGGGCGAAGGGGGGCGGGCGTTAATTCAGCCGCTGGTAGCGCCCCCCCGGCAAGCTGGCGATGCGGCCATCCAGTTCCAGGGGTAACAGCCGCGCCAGCAAGTCATTGGCGGCGAATCCGCTCCGCTCGGTCAATGTGTCGAGATCGCAGGGATCGCGGCCCAGCGCCACCAGGAGCGGGTCGGTTTCCGCCTCCTGAGTGGGCGGCAGGGCGGCGGGGTTGGCGACATTGCCCCAGCGCAACTCCTCCAGTATGTCTTGCGCGGATTCGACCAGTTTGGCGCCCTGCTTGATGAGCGCGTGGCAACCTTTAGCCTGGGGCGAGTGGATCGATCCGGGGATGGCGAACACCTCGCGCCCGGCTTCCGCCGCCAGCCGGGCGGTGATCAGCGAACCGCTCTGCTTCGCCGCCTCGACCACCAGCGTGCCGCGTGTCAAACCGGCGATCAGGCGGTTGCGGCGGGGGAAATTGGCCGGCAGGGGCGGGGTGCCGATGGGGAACTCGCTGATGATCACGCCGTGCGCGGGAATTTCGCGCGCCAGCGCCTCATTGCGGGCCGGGTAGATGCGGTCGATGCCGGTGCCAATGACGGCGATGGTGGCGCCCGATGCTTTCAGTGCGCCGCGATGCGCGGCGGCATCGATGCCGGCGGCCAGACCGCTGACCACGACAAACCCCGCATCGCACAGCGCCGCGGCGAAAGCCTCGGCATTGGCCTCGCCCTGCTTTGTCGCGGAGCGGCTGCCGACGATGGCGAAGGCCGGGCGGTTGAGTAAATCAATGTCGCCCTTGGCGTATAGCAGCACCGGCGGGTCGGCAGCAGTCAGGAGCGCCTGCGGATAGGCGGCATCGGCCAGCGTCAGGATGTGATTGCCGGGCTGTCCCGCCCAGGCCAGCGCGGCCTCGATCTCGGCCTGGCAATCGTGGCCGGACAGGCGCCCGGCCAGGGCGGCTGGCGGTGCGGCGAAGACCGCCTCCGGCCCGCCGAACACTTTCAATAGCTGCCGCTGGGTTTCGCCGCCGATTCCCGGGATCAGGGTCAGCCTGAGCCAGGCGGTCAGTTCGGGATTGGTCAAATTAACGTGAAATATGAATTTGACGCCGAGTAATCCCCTGAGCGCAGCGAACAAACTTCGACCCCCGCCTCGGGGCGGGGATGGGGGTGGGGGGCGTTTTATTGCTGTTAACGGATTTCATGGCACGGGGTCGGCGCTACCGACCATGAAAGTTAAGGTTGACGAACGCGGTCGCCCGCCATCACCGGGCGCGCGGCATCGGTCACCAGGCCGTAGGCAACCCGGTCGAAGACGCGGAAGATGAACAGCAGGCCGTAACGCTCGTCCGGCAGGGTGTAGCTCTTCAGCTTGTCGTCTTCAAAACGATTGCTCACGGTGACGCCGGCGCGGTAGAGCGCCAGGACATGGCCCATTTCGAGACCGTCGCGCGTTCCGCGCGAAATCGAAACAATCGAGTTACGCCCGCCTTCGCCGACCCCGCCGTAGAGGGCCAGGACACGGCCGCTGACCGCCCGTTCGGGCTCGCGCGGGACATAGCTCATGATTTCGGGACGGCTGGCGGCGACCAGATAATCGCCCCGGCCGATTTCCTGCTTGACACCGGAGAGCGTCAGCGGCATCGGCTCACCGTCGCCGGCGGGCCGCGCGTTGCCAAGAAAAATCGCCTCCAGGCCGAGCGTTTCGCCGCTGTCTGGATCAATCAGCGGTTTTCCCGGGCGATAAACCTGCCATAACCTGATGTTCGCATCGACGCCGGTGGCGTAGATGGTATCGCCCGTGGCGGTAAAGACCCGGTTTTCTTGGGTGGCCACCACGCGCGGCGCATTTTCGAACGCGGCAGCATCAATCACCAGCGGCTGGGCCAGGAAGGGTTCGATGGCCTGCGCGGGAATGGCGGGAATTTCCTTGGCCGTCATCTCGACCCGCACTTGCGGTTCAAGTTTGATCAGCTGGCCAAGCCTGAGTTGCGGCTCGGCACCGCTGCGATCGAGAATCACCACCTGACCGGGGTAGATGAGGTGCGGATTTTTTACCTGCGCCGCGTTCATTTTCCACAGATCGGGCCAGCGGTAGGGATCCTTGAGGAATTTCGCCGCAATGCCCCACAGGGTATCGCCCGGAACGACGATGTGCCGATCCGGCGCGTCAGTCGCGAGTTCGATGGGTTTGGCAAGGGCGGCCACGCTTGAAAAACAGACCAGCAGCGCGAATATAATGTGGCGCATCAAGGTAATGCTTTGTATCGAGGTAATGCCTTGCATTGGGGGTAGCCTCCGGCGCTCATTTACAGATACTGCGTGGATTCTGCCCGCAAATCCCGCACGCATCAATCACTTCAAGGCAGTTTTCATGGCTCTGTTACCTATATTGCGCTATCCCGATCCCCGTCTGCACACGCGCGCCCAACCGGTGGGGCGGGTCGATGCCGGCATCCGCAAACTCGTCGCCGACATGGCCGAGACCATGTATGCCGCTCCGGGCATCGGTTTGGCCGCCACCCAGGTGAACGTGCACCAGCGCCTTCTGGTACTCGACATTTCCGAGGACAAGTCGCAACTGCAGGTCTTCATCAACCCGGAAATCCTCTCGCGCGATGGCGAATGCACGGGGGAGGAGGGCTGCCTGTCGGTGCCCGGTATTTATGAAACGGTGCAGCGCAGCGAACGCGTCAGGGTGCGCGCCCTCGACCGCGACGGCCAGCCTTTCGAGACCGACGCCACCGGCCTCCTGGCCGTCTGCCTGCAACACGAAATCGATCACCTCAACGGCAAAGTGTTCGTCGAATACCTGTCGCGCCTGAAACAGTCGCGCATCCAGGCCAAGCTTGCCAAACAGGCCAGGATTACGGCGTAAAAGTCCCACCCCCTTGATCAAAGATACTTGTTCGAGTACCCTATCAGGTATTAAATAGAGTGAAGAACGGGATCCGAGCCATGAACACCCTACCTGCCCAGGAAATCAAGCGGCGCGGCATTTCTGCCGTGGATTCGCTTATCGAAACAGGCGATGTGCACATCATCAAAAACAACCAGCCCCAGTACGTGGTGTTATCTGAAGCACGTTATCAGGAATTGATCGAGGCGCAAGACGAGGCCCACGAAGCGCGGGTGCTCGCCTCACTGCAAGATGTCAAGGCGGGGAGGGTGACGCGAGGCACGGCTCTGGACTTGATGAGGGAGCTCGGCCTGGAAGGCTGAGGGCATGTACACACTGGTCTGGACGCCCCGCTTCACACGGGCGGCCAAAAAATTCATCAAGCATCATGGCGGCCTGGGCGGAAAATTCGCTGCCATCCTCGGCGAGCTGGAGGTCAACCCATTTCAGCCACACCTGAAATATCACTCTCTTGGCGGCAAGCTCAAGGGCATCCAGGCCATCAGCATTACCGATAGCTATCGAATCACACTGACTGTTGTCGTATCCGACAAAGAAGTCATCCTGCTGGACATCGGCAGCCACGATGAGGTTTACCGTTAAGATGAAAGTCGCGTTCGCAGGCACACCCGAATTCGCCGCCGTCGCCCTGCGTGCGCTGATCGACGCCGGGTTTGAAATTCCGCTGGTGCTCACCCAGCCCGACCGACCGGCCGGGCGCGGGCAAAAACTCGTCGCCAGTCCGGTCAAGCAGGTGGCGCTGGCGCATGGCATTCCCGTCCATCAGCCGGAAAAATTGCGTGATCCCGCCACCCACGCACCTTTGATCGCGGCCGCGCCCGACCTGCTGGTGGTCGCCGCCTATGGCCTGATCCTGCCGCAGGCGGTGCTCGACATTCCCCACCACGGCTGCCTCAACATCCACGCCTCGCTGCTGCCGCGCTGGCGCGGCGCGGCGCCGATCCAGCGCTGCCTTGAAGCGGGCGATGCCGAGACCGGCGTAACCATCATGCGGATGGAAGCCGGCCTCGACACCGGCCCGATGCTGCTGGCGCACTCGCTTCGCGTCGGCGCCGGGCCGTCCCAAGCCGACGCCCCCCCAGAGGGGGGCAGCGAGCCGGGGTTGCGAGCGCGGGGGGCCAATAGTGTCGGCTCCGGAGAAACGGCGGCAACCCTGCACGACAAACTGGCCCTCCTGGGCAGCCGGCTGATCGTTCTCGCGCTACGCGAATTTGCAACACTGAAGCCGGTGCCGCAACCCGCCTGCGGCGTAACCTACGCCAACAAGATCACCAAGGACGAAGCGGCGATCGACTGGACGCAACCAGCCGCCGTCATCGAACGCCGCATCCGCGCCTTCGATCCCTTTCCCGGCTGCACCACCCAGTTCGGCGAAACCACGATCAAAGTCTGGCGTGCGTTGCCGGATACCGGCACGGGGGCGCCTGGCGAAATTCTTGCTGTTGCCCCGGAAGGCATCACCGTCGCCTGCGGGGAAGGTGCGCTCAAGCTCGTTGAACTGCAAAAGCCCGGCGGGCGCCGTCTCGCCAGCGCCGACTTTCTGTGCGGATTTCCGGTGAAGGCTGGCCCTTGAACAACCCGCCGCTCTCGGCTGCGCTGGCGGCCGCCACGCAGGCCGTCGCTGGCGTCATTGCCGGCCGCACCCCGGAAGCGGTACTGGCCGGCATCGCTACCGCCGTGCGGGGAGCCGCGCTCGATCTCGCCTACACCACCCTGCGCGACTGCGGACGCGGCGACTTTCTGCTCGGCAAATTGCTGGAAAAGCCCCTGCAGGACAACCCAACCCGCGCGCTGCTGCTGGTCGCGCTGGCGCGATTGGAACGGCGGCCGGAAGACGCGCACACCGTCGTGGATCAGGCAGTCAAGGTCGCTGGCGGAATGGCCGGTGGGCGGCTCAAGGGGCTCGTCAATGCCGTGCTGCGCAATTTTTTGCGTCAGCGCGACGGCCTGTTGGCGGCGGCGGATGCCGACGCCGTGGCGCACTGGCGGCATCCGGCCTGGTGGCTGGGGGCTTTGCAGGCATCCTACCCGGCGCACTGGGAAGCCATTGCCGCAGCCGGTAACACTCACCCGCCGCTGTGCCTGCGCATCAACCGGCGCCGCGTCACCGGCGCCGAGTTTTTGGCTGCGCTGGCAGAAGCAGGCAGCGGCGCGCAAACGCTCGATGCCACGGCCATTCTTCTCGACAAGCCGGTGCCGGTCGAACGGATTCCCGGTTTCCGGGAAGGCCGCGTCTCGGTGCAGGACTGGGGCGCGCAGCGCGCCGCCGACCTGCTCGACGCGGCGGACGGCATGCGCGTGCTGGACGCCTGCGCGGCGCCCGGCGGCAAGGCGGCGCACCTTCTCGAACGCGCTGCCGTGCGGCTCTGCGCGCTCGAACTCGACCCGGAGCGCGCCGCCCGCATCGCACAGAATCTGCAACGCCTCGGCCTCTCCGCGACACTGCTGGTCGGCGACGCGCGCCGGCCCGCCGACTGGTGGGACGGCCAACGCTTTGACCGCATTCTGGTCGATGCGCCCTGCTCCGCTTCGGGTGTGGTACGCCGCCACCCGGACATCAAATGGCTGCGCCGCGCCGCCGATGTGGCGGGATTCGTACGCACCCAGGCGGCCATTCTCGATGCTTTGTGGCCTCTCGTCGCGCCGGGTGGCAGAATGCTCTACTGCACCTGCTCGATATTTCCCGGTGAAAACGGCGAGCAGGTGCGCGCCTTCGTGGCGCGTCACCCGGATTCCCGCCGCCTGCCCACGGGGGGGGAAGCTTTCGAATTACAGTTGCTGCCCTCCACCACGCATGACGGCTTTTATTACGCACTGCTGGAAAAAACGCCTTGAGCAGGCACTAGCCCTGCTGCTGGGCGGCCTGCTGGCGGCCGGCCTCGCCCTGGCCGGCAGCATCGAGCCGAAGCAGGTCGTGCTGGCGCCCGACGAGCGGGGACACGCGCTCACGGCAGAATTTTCCATCGATCTCGGCCCGCGTCTTGAAGAAGCCGTCGGCCGCGGCGTGCCGCTCCATTTCCGCCTGGAATTCACCCTGGCCCGCAAGCGCTGGTATTGGGCGGACGAGCACGTCGCCGGCCATGTCATCGATTATCGTTTGAGCTATCACGCACTGACGCGCCAGTACCGGCTGTCCTTGGGCGGCCTGCACCGGAACTTCGATACCCTGGCCGAGGCGCTGCAGGTGCTGGAACGCACCGCCCGCCTGCATGTCGTCGACCGCGCCCAGCTCATCCCCGGTGAGAACTACGCCGCCGCCGCGCGCCTGTCGCTCGATCACACGCAGCTGCCCAAGCCCCTGCAACTCGATGCGCTGGCCGATCGCGAGTGGCGCGTCGAGGCCAAAACGCTGCGCTGGAACTTTGTGCCGTGATTGTTGCCCTGGCGGTCATCGCCGGCTTTTCCGCCATGCTGGTGTTCCTCCTCGCGAGCGCGAGCGCCGACGCCACCTTGTTTGCCGAGCATACGCCGCTCTTGCTCGGCATGAACGCGCTGGCGGCGCTGATCCTCCTCGGCCTGGTGGTGGTGCAACTCACCCGGCTGTGGCGCGACTATCGCAACGGCGTCTTTGGCGCGCGGCTCAAGTCGCGGCTCCTGCTGATGCTGGCGCTGATGGCGGTGGCGCCGGGCGCGCTGGTGTACGCGGTGTCGATGCAGTTTGCGGTGAAGAGCATCGATTCCTGGTTCGATGTGCGCATCGAGGCGGCGCTCGATGGCGGGCTGGAACTCGGCCGCGGCGTGCTCGAAGCGATGCAGGACGACCTGTTGGCGAAGGGCCGCGCCATGGCCTACGATCTCGCCGGCGCCGCAACGGTTGGCCCCGTGGCGCTCAACCGGCTGCGCGAGCAAGCGGGCATTCAGGGTGCGACCTTGCTGACCACCAGCGGACAACTGGTGGCGAATAGTGGTGGTGGCGTCCATGGACTGCTGCTGCCCGCCCTGCCCACGACAGCCCAACTGCGCCAGGCCCGCAGTGGTTCGGGCGTCGCGCGTCTGGAAGGCGTGGGGGACGGGGGCGGCGCCGGACTGGTGGTGCGCGTGCTGGTTCCCGTGGCCAGTTACCGCATGGGCAGCGATCCGCTGATACTGCAACTCGAACAGGCCGTGCCGGACGGCATCACGCAAAGCGCCGCGCTGGTCGAAGCCGCGCAACGCGACTACCAGGAATTGCAGTTGGGGCGCGCCGGCCTGAAGCGTCTCTACACACTGACCCTGACTTTCTCCCTGCTGCTCGCGCTGTTTGCCGCCATCGCCTTGGCTTTTTTCCTTGCCGCGCGGCTGGCCAAGCCCCTGCTGATGCTGGCCGAGGGCACGCGGGCCGTCGCGGCCGGCGACCTGACGCCGCGCGCGGTGCTGGAAACCGACGACGAACTGGGCGTGCTGACACGCTCCTTCAACGAAATGACCGTGCAGCTCGAACAGGCGCGCGTCGAGCGCGAAATCGCGCAGCGCGCCGCCGTCTGGGGCGAGGTGGCACGCCGCCTGGCGCACGAGATCAAGAACCCGTTGACGCCGATCCAGCTCTCGGCGGAGCGCCTGCAGATGAAGCTGGCCCATAAACTGGACGGCGACGACGCGGCGATGCTCACCCGCGCCACGCGCACCATCGTCGACCAGGTCGAGGCGATGAAGAACATGGTCAACGACTTCCGCGACTATGCGCGCCTGCCGCCGCCCGTCGCCCGGCCGCTCGACCTCAACGCGCTGATCGTCGAGGTGCTCGATCTCTACGCCGCCGGGCCGATTGCGATCACGACCGACCTCGATCCCACGCTGCCACCCGTGCTGGCCGACCCAGACCAGATTCGCCAGGTGCTGCACAACCTGCTCAAGAATGCCGGGGAAGCCGCGCAGGACAAAGTCGGCGCCGGGCCGTCCCAAGCCGACGTCAGCAGATTGCCCCCTCTGGGGGTGGAGGGCAGCGAGCCGGGGTTGCGAGCGTGGGAAGCCATCAAAGTCGGCGCTGGCGAGACGGCGACAGTCAACGTGAAAACACGTCGGGATGGCCGCATGGCGGTTTTGTCGGTTACCGATAACGGCCATGGCTTCCCGCCGGAAATCCTCCGGCATGCCTTCGAACCCTACGTCACCACCAAGCCCAAGGGCACCGGCCTCGGACTGGCGATCGTGCAGAAGATCGTCGGCGACCATGGCGGCACGATCACGCTGGCCAACCGGCCCGCAGCCCAGGGCGGCGGCGCCGAAGTAAGCGTGCAATTGCCTTTTCATCAACTTTCCCAGCCGCGCGGCACGGCGGCATAATCACAATCCATGTCACAGATTCTTGTCGTCGACGATGAAGTCGGCATTCGCGAACTCCTCTCGGAGATCCTTACCGACGAGGGGCACGATGTCGTCACGGCGGAAAACGCCGCCACCGCGCGCGTCCGGCGCGACGCCGCGCGGCCCGATCTGGTGCTGCTCGACATCTGGATGCCCGACACCGACGGCGTGACCCTGCTCAAGGAATGGGCGGCGGCCGGGCAGCTCACCATGCCGGTGGTGATGATGTCGGGCCACGCCACCATCGACACCGCGGTGGAAGCAACGCGCATCGGCGCCGTCGGCTTTCTCGAAAAGCCCATTGGCATGCAGAGGCTGCTGGCCAGCGTCAAGCAGGCGCTCGACCGCGCGCCGCGACCGTGCAGCGTATTGTCCCTGGCGGCCTTCCCGCGCTCCGCCCTGCTCAAGGATTTGCGCCGCCGGCTCGAACAGGTGGCCGCCAAAAGCCATTCGGTACTGCTGCGGGCGCCCGCCGGCTCGATCACCGAACTGGCGGCGCGCACCCTGCAGGCGCCAGGCAAGGCCTGGATCGATCTGGGTCACGATTCGCAACCGCTGACGCTTGACCTCCTGACGCAATCCGGCGGCGGCGTGCTCTATTGCGGCGAACTGGCGCTACTCACGCGCCTGCAACAGAAAAATCTCGCCTTTGCCCTGGAACGCCTGGAACGGCACAACCTGCGGCTGGTGGCGGCCACCGTGCATGACGCCGGGGAACTGACCGCGCACGGCTGGGAAGGCGAGTTGCTGAAAGCGCTGTTCGACGTCAGCATCGGCCTGCCCGCGCTGGCCGAACTGAAGGACGACGTGCCCGACCTGGCCGCCCATATCCTCGTCCAGCTGGTCGAGGCGGGCGAGGCGCCGAACCGACGCCTGTCGGTCGCGGCCCAGAACGCCTTGCGCCTCTATCCCTGGCCGGAAGGTTATGACCAGTTGAAAAGCACGGTCAAATCGCTGGCGCTCGCTGCCCTCGAAGAAGAAATCAGCGCCGACGATGTGCAGCACCTGCTGACGCCCGGCGCGGCAGGGCTGCCCGAAGTGCCGCTCGGCATGCTCCCCGAAATGCTGGCGCTGCCGCTCCGCGAGGCGCGCGAAATGTTCGAGCGCATGTACTTCGAATATCACCTCCGGCTGGAGGGCGGCAGCATGACGCGGCTGGCCGATAAAACCGGCCTGGAGCGCACCCACCTGTATCGCAAGCTCAAGGATCTGGGGCTGCGCAATACGCCCGTGAAGGAAGAGCCATGACCCCCATCCCCCCGACCCCCTTCCCGAGGAAGGGGATGACGCTTGTTCGCGGGCTGCGCCCGCTCCATGTACTGGCTGTTTCTCCTTGGGGCGGCCCGGCGGAGAAACCATGAGAATCGTCATTCTGGGTGCCGGACAGGTGGGCGCCTCGGTGGCCGAGGCGCTGTCTTCCGAGGCCAACGACATCACCGTCGTCGACCAGAACCGCGCGGCGCTCGCCGAACTGGCCGACCGGCTCGACGTGCGCACGGTGGCCGGCAATGCCGCCTACCCCACCGTGCTGCGCGAGGCCGGCATCGAGGACACCGACATGCTGGTGGCGGTAACGCAGTCTGACCAGACCAACCTGGTCGCCTGCAAGATCAGCCGCACCATGTTTCACGTACCGACCCGCATCGCCCGCCTGCGCTCCCATGATCTCCTCGATCCGGAACTGCTGTCGGATGAAAATTTTGCCGTCGATTACGCCATCTGCCCCGAACAGGACATCACCGATTACATCGGCAAGCTGATCGAATTTCCCGAGGCGCTCCAGGTGCTCGAATTCGCCGCTGGCGCGGTAACACTCATCGGCGTGCGCGCCTATCCGGGCGGCCTGCTGGTCGGCAAACCCATTCGCGCCATGCGCGACCACCTGCCGGCCGGCGTCGATGCCCGCATTGCCGCCATCTTCCGCGAACACCAGCCGATCGAGCCCGACGGCGACACCATCGTGGAACCCGGCGACGAGGTCTTTGTGGTCGCCGACAGCAAATATATTCGCCATGTCCTGAAAGAGCTGCGCCGCTCGCTCGAACCCGTCAAGCGGGTGATGATCGCCGGCGGCGGCAATATCGGCCTGCGGGTCGCGGCGATGCTGGAGAAAAATTACCAGGTCAAACTGATCGAGCTCGACCGGCAGCGTGCCGAAATCATTGCCAACAGTCTCGGCGATACGCTGGTGCTCGCCGGCGAGGCCACCGACGAAAATCTGCTGGCGCAGGAAAATATCGATGAAACGGATATGTTCCTCGCCCTGACCAACGACGACGAAGACAACATCATGGCCGCCTCGCTGGCGAAAAGACTGGGCTGCAAGCGCGTGCTGGCCCTGATCAACCGCCGCGCCTACGCCGACATGGTGCAGGGTGGCCCGATCGATATCGGCTTGAGCCCGGCGCAGGTGTCGATCGGCGCCCTGCTCACCCATGTGCGGCGCGGCGACGTCGCCCGCGTGCATAGCCTGCGGCGCGGCGCGGCCGAGGCGCTTGAACTGATCGCCCACGGCGACAAGCAGACCTCCAAGGTCGTCGGCCGGCGCATCGACGAGCTGCCGCTCATCAAGGGGGCGCACATCGGCGCCATCGTCAGGCGCACCCATGACCCCGAGATCATCTACAAGGACGGGCTGCCCTCCAGGGAATACCTCGACCGGGTCATCATCCCCCACCACGACACGATGATCGAGAGCGACGACCACGTCATCGTTTTCTGCACGCGCAAGCGTGAAGTCGCCCAGGTCGAAAAGCTGTTTCAGGTCGGCTTTCACTTCCTGTAACCACCATGCACCGGTTTTATCCGTTGCTCCGTGTCTTTGGGGCGCTGCTGATCGGTTTTTCATTTTGCCTGGCCGTTCCCATGGGCCTGTCCTGGGTGGTCGGCGATGGCGCGCATGCGGCCTTCGACAAGGCCGTCATCGCCGCCCTGCTGTGTGGACTGGCGCTCTATCTCGGGCTATACCGCGAAAACCGTGAAATGAAGGTCCGCGACGGCTTTTTACTCGTCGTACTGGTGTGGACGGTGCTGCCATTCTTCGCCTGCCTGCCCTTGTACCTGCATCTCGACATCTCCTTCACGGATGCCTATTTCGAGGCGACCTCGGGGCTCACCGCCACCGGTTCCACGGTGCTCAGCGGCATTGACCAACTCCCCCTGTCGCTCAATTTCTGGCGCACCTTCATGCACTGGATCGGCGGCATGGGCGTCGTCGTGCTGGCGGTGGCGATCCTGCCGCTGCTGGGCATCGGCGGTCGGCAGCTGTTCAAAACCGAAGTGCCCGGGCCGATGAAGGAGTCCAGCCTGACGCCGCGCATCGCCGAAACCGCCAAGGGATTATGGCGCGTCTATCTCATCCTCACTGTCGCCTGCGGCGTGACCCTGTGGTTGCTCGGCATGGAGCCGTGGGACGCGGTGATGCACGCCTTTTCCACGCTTGGGCTGGGCGGCTTTTCCACCAAGGACGCCAGCCTCGGCCATTTCGCCAGCCTCCAGATCGAAATGGCCGTGATTTTCTTTGCGCTGCTCTCCGGCCTCAACTACGCCACGCATTTCATGGCGCTCAACGGGCGCTCGATCAAACCCTATCTGCGCGACCCCGAGGCGCCCTATTTTTTCGGCGTGCTGGGGCTCTCCGTTCTGGCACTGACGCTCTATCTGCTGGCGCTGGGCGTCTTCGCGGATTTCGGCGAGGCGCTGCGCTATGTCGCCTTTCACTCGATCTCGCTGGCGACCTCGCTTGGCCTGTCGACCACCGACTACGGCCAATGGCCGTTCTTCGCCCAGATCTGGATGCTGTTCCTGGGCAGCTTCATCGCCTGTTCCGGCTCGACCGGCGGCGGCCTCAAGATGATCCGCGCGATGATTCTCTACAAGCAGGTCTATCGCGAACTGATCTGCGCCATGCATCCCAGCATCGTCCGGCCGGTGCGCATCCGTGGCAGCGTGATACCGCAACATGTGCTCTCGGGCGTGATGGCTTTCGGCTTCATCTACATGGTCAGCATCGTCTCGCTGACCCTGTTGATGTCATTCACCGGCCTGGACATCGTCAC
>JAUXNZ010000039.1 GCA_030682595.1 Rhodocyclaceae bacterium
GCCGGACTCGACGACCTGATCGAAGTGCGCCGCGCCGACCTGCTGGAAATCGACCCGCCCACATTGTTTGGCGCAAGCGGCGGCATCCTCATCGCCAACCCGCCCTATGGCGAGCGGCTGGGTGAATCCGCCGAGCTCACCGCCTTCTATCCGCGCCTGGGCGACGCCCTGAAAAAACGCTTCGCCGGCTGGCATTGCTGGTTTCTGTCCGCCGACCCGAATTTACCCAAACTGATCGGACTCAAACCCGCCCGCCGCATCCCGCTCTACAACGGCGCGCTCGAATGCCGGCTCTACGGCTTCCCCATGGTCGCCGGCAGCGCTCGGTAGAAGTCCCGCCCCCCTTTGTGCGCCGTTGGCGCATCCCTCGCTTTGCTCGGGACCGCTGCTGCGCAGCGTCCTGCGGCCTGCGGCCTTGTGCCCCCCCTCTCGGGGGGTTCTCGATGGCTCGCTTTGCTCGTTTATCACGGGTCGCTTCTTTTGGCGGGGGGCGGGTTGCGGCTGGCGCCGCGTGCCGCGTTTGCTTGGGGCGGCCCGGCGCAAACGCTGTGGTGTTTTTCCCGCTAACGATTCACTTGAAGTAAGGCCAGAGCAACTTCACGGTCAGGGCTACCGCGATCAGGAAGAGCACGGCCTTGCTGGTCAGAATCTTGAAGACCAGACGCGTGCCATCGCGCGAATCCATCAGCAGCCGGCCGATGAAAACATCGATCTCCTGGGTGCCCCACATCAGGCATACTTTTTCTTTCAGGTGGCCGATGGATTCGTGCGCTGGCTTCTTGGGCGGGCGGGATTGCGGGATGGGGTGCGGTCATGGTTAGACGATGTCGAGATGCTTGATGCCGCTGGCGAGATCGCGGTCGGCCATTTCCTTGCCGTGCAGCTTGATCTGCAGCCGCACCTCGTTCAGCGAGTCGGCAAAGCGCAGGGCATCCTCGTAGCTGATCTGGTCGGCTTCGTAGAGATCGAACAGGGCCTGGTCGAAGGATTGCATGCCCAGTTCGCGTGATTTTTTCATGATCTCCTTGATTTCATGCACATCGCCCTTGCCGATCAGATCGGAAATCAGCGGCGAGTTGAGCAAGATCTCGACGGCGGCGGCGCGACCCTTGCCCGTTTTCAGCGGAATGAGTCGCTGCGACACCACCGCCTTCAGGTTGAGCGACAGATCCATCAGAAGTTGCGGGCGGCGCTCTTCGGGGAAGAAGTTGATGACGCGATCCATCGCCTGGTTGGCGTTGTTGGCGTGCAATGTCCCCAGCGCCAGGTGGCCGGTTTCGGCGAAGGCGATGGCATGCTCCATGACCTCGCGGTCGCGGATTTCGCCGATCAGGATGACATCCGGCGCCTGGCGCAGGGTGTTCTTCAGCGCCACCTCCCATGAATCGGTATCGACCCCGACCTCGCGCTGGGTGATGATGCAATTTTTGTGTTCATGCACGAACTCGACCGGGTCCTCGATGGTGACGATGTGGCCATGGGTGTTTTCGTTGCGATAGCCGATCATGGCGGCCAGCGAGGTTGACTTGCCCGAGCCGGTGGCGCCCACAAACAGCACCAGGCCGCGCTTGGTCATGGCGATATCCCTCAGCACCGGCGGCAGGCCGAGTTCCTCGAATTTCGGGATCGCGGTATTGA
Organism: Rhodocyclaceae bacterium; assembly: GCA_030682595.1. GTDB lineage: Bacteria > Pseudomonadota > Gammaproteobacteria > Burkholderiales > Rhodocyclaceae > Sulfuricystis. The sequence continues at coordinate 1,639 of JAUXNZ010000039.1, forward strand.
TGGTGCGCATGACCAGGCCGGTGCGCCCCTGCTGGATGAAGGCGCTGACGCGAAAGCGGCCGATGCCGGTGGGGCTGATGGCGAAGTTGCATTCCTTGGTCGCCTCGAACTCGGCGGCCTGCCGGTCGTTCATCACCGCGCGGGCAAGCTCGATGGTGTGCTGCGGCATCAACATCTGCGCCGTGACGGGCGACATCTTGCCGTCGACCTTGATAGCGGGCGGGAATCCGGCGGTAATGAACAGGTCGGACCCCTTTTTCTGCACCATCATTGCCAACAGCTGGTGCATGAATTTCAGTGCTTCGTCGCGTTCCATGGTCGGTTCCTTGCTGGGTCGCCCCGGGACTTGTTAGCTACACCGCAATTTTCCCGGCTCAGCCGGGGAAATTATCCTTGTTCGACGCCTTGTTGCGCGCTTCCGAGGCGGCAACGATATTGCGCTTGACGAGTTCCTGCAAGTTCTGGTCGAGCGTCTGCATGCCGAACTGCTGCCCGGTCTGGATCGCCGAGTACATCTGGGCAATTTTGTTTTCCCGGATCAGGTTACGAATGGCCGGGGTGCCGAGCATGATTTCGTGCGCGGCAACACGGCCATTGCCATCCTTGGTCTTCAGCAAGGTCTGCGAAATGACGGCGCGTAGCGATTCGGAAAGCATCGCGCGCACCATTTCCTTTTCCGCCGCCGGAAAGACGTCGACGATTCGGTCGATGGTCTTGGCTGCCGACGAGGTGTGCAGGGTGCCGAACACCAGGTGGCCGGTTTCCGCGCCGGTCAGGGCGAGGCGGATGGTTTCCAGGTCGCGCATTTCGCCGATCAGGATCACGTCCGGGTCTTCGCGCAGGGCCGAGCGCAGCGCGTTGGAAAACGACAGCGTGTGTGGGCCGACTTCACGCTGGTTGATCAGGCACTTCTTCGATTCGTGGACAAATTCGATCGGATC
>JAUXNZ010000043.1 GCA_030682595.1 Rhodocyclaceae bacterium
CTTTCTTTCGTCAAGTGTGGAGAACACCATGACCTACGAAATCAACCCCCTGCCCTGCAATCCCTGCGCAATTGCCGGCCTGTCGGAAAAGATCATCGTCAGCCATTACGAGAACAATTACAGCGGTGCGGTGAAACGCCTGAATGCGATCGAAGATCAACTGGCGCTGATGAACTGGTCCGCTGCGTCAGTATTCGCCATCAACGGCCTGAAGCGCGAACAGATGCTGGCGATGAATTCGATGCTGTTGCACGAAGCATTTTTCGACAGCCTGGGTGCCAGCCAGGCCGATTTCGACCTCGCCGCACAGATCAACAAGGACTTTGGTTGCCAGGATACCTGGGCAGCACAGTTCGCCGCCATGGGCAAGGCGCTCGGCGGCGGCTCTGGCTGGGTGCTACTGGCCTGGAGCCCGCGCGATGGGAAACTCGTCAACACCTGGGCGGCCGACCACACCGGCAACCTGGCCGGCGCCACCCCGCTGCTGGCGCTCGACATGTACGAACATAGTTATCACATGGACTTCGGCGCCAAGGCCGGCGCCTATGTCGATGCCTACATGAACAACCTCAACCTGGCCACGGCATCGGCAAAACTCACCCACGCAAAAGGAGCCTGACCATGGAGCGCACCATTTCACCCGCGCAGTTGCAGACCGAATTCACCGACAAGCTCATTCTCGACGTGCGCCGCGGCAACGATCTCGCCGCATCATCCGAACAACTGGCCGGCGCACGCTGGCAAGACCCCGAAAAACTCGCCGACTGGGCCGGCACGCTGCCACCGGACAAGGACATCGTCATCTATTGCGTGCGCGGCGGCTCCGTCTCCAACGGTGTGGTTGACGCGCTGCACGCCAAGGGTCTCAAGGCCCGTTTCATCGAGGGTGGCATCGAAGGCTGGAAAGCCGCCGGCGGCAAGGTTTCGGCAAAATGAAATGGGTGACGCGCGAGCGGCCGAAAATCGATCGCATCGCCTGTCCCTGGCTGGTGGCGCGCTTCGTCGATGAGAATCCGGAGTTCCTGTACGTGCCGGGTGGCGAGGTGATGAAGGTCGCCACCGCAACGGGTGCCATTCCCTACGACGTCGCGGGCGTCGAGCTTGGCCATCATGGCGACCACTGCAGCTTCGACGCATTCATCGCCAAGTATGCACTGCGTGACAACGCACTCGACAAGCTCGCCCTGATCGTGCGTGCCGCCGACACTAGCGCGCCTCAGTTGGCAAAGGAAGCCGCCGGCCTGCTGGCGATCTCCAAGGGACTCTCGCTCAACTTCAGCGACGACCACGACATGCTGAAGCACGGCATGGTGTTGTATGACGCACTGTATGCCTGGTGCGCCGACACGCCAACCCGGAAGATCGGCCGCCTGCTCGGCCGGCAATAATGTTTCTCCCTGCCGGCGTCGCGCCAGAAGCGGGACTGTTGCTCGCCGGCAAGGCCTTGCGGGCGTTTGTCGACGGCTATGTCGCGGTGCTGCTGCCCGCCTATCTGCTGGCACTCGGTTTCGGCACCTGGGAGGTGGGGCTGCTCAGCACCGCCACCCTGCTGGGCTCGGCACTGGCCACTTTCGCGGTCGGCGCCTGGGGGCATAAATTTCATCACCGCAAGTTGCTGCTTGCCGCCGCCCTGTTGATGGCGGCAACGGGGCTGGCCTTCGCCGGCCTGTCATCGTTCTGGCCGCTGCTGCTGATTGCCTTTGTCGGCACCCTGAATCCCAGTTCAGGCGACGTGAGCGTCTTTTTGCCAGTCGAGCATGCACGTCTGGCGGACGCCGCGCCGGACCTGCAACGCACCAGCCTGTTCGCCCGTTACAGCCTGGTCGGTGCCCTGTGCGCTGCCTTTGGCGCACTCGCTGCCGCAGTACCTGACGCGCTTGCGGGGCTTGGCATTGACCGGCTCGCCGCCTTGCGCGCCATGTTTGTGGCTTATGGCTGCGTTGGCCTGGCGGTGTGGCTGTTGTACCTGAAACTGCCCGAGCCTCCACCACATGAGCAACCTCACCCACCCGCGCCGCTGGGCGCCTCGCGCAGCGTCGTCGTCAGGCTGGCCGCCCTGTTTTCCGTGGATGCCTTTGCCGGCGGGCTGGTGGTGAATTCGCTGTTGGCCCTGTGGCTCTTTCAACGCTTCGATCTTTCGCTCGCCGCGGCCGGATCATTCTTCTTCTGGGCCGGCTTGCTGACCGCCGCGTCGCAGCTGGCCGCGCCCTGGGTGGCCAGACGCATCGGCCTGATCAACACCATGGTGTTCACCCACACTCCGGCCAGCATCTGTCTGATTCTGGCAGCGTTCGCGGAAACCCTGCCCGTCGCTCTCGCGCTATTGCTGGTGCGCAGCGCGTTGTCGCAGATGGATGTGCCCACCCGCTCGGCCTTCGTCATGGCCGTCGTCACGCCACCGGAACGCGCCGCTGCCGCCAGTTTCACCACCGTGCCACGCAGCCTGGCTGCGGCGCTGAGTCCATCATTGGGCGGCGCGCTGTTCGCAGCAGGATGGCTGGCCGCACCGCTGGTCGCCTGTGGTGCGTTGAAAATTGCCTATGATCTGGCGCTGTTCGTCGCCTTCCGCCGCCATGAAAAGGAAGCGCAGCAAAAGACTTCAGGCTAACTTTCATGGTCGATAGCGCCACCCCCGTGCATGAAATACGCAAAAAGCAACTGACGCCCCCCACCCCCAGCCCCCGCCCCGAGGCGGGGGGCAAAGTTTGTTCGCTGCGCTCATGGGATTACCCGGCGTCAAATTGCGTATTTCACGTTAAATATGAAAGTCGGCGTGACCGAAGGAAATCCCCGTGGGACTGCCGAGACGACGCCAATTAATGGACGGCGCAAAACCGGCTCCATAAAACAAAAAACCCGCCAAGGCGGGTTTTTTGTTCGCTATGACGACAAGCACAAACCTCAGTGCTTCTCCTCCCAGCCGGTGATCATCGCCTTGATGTGCGCCAGCGGGGTGTGACCCGTGGTGGTCAGGTACACGTGAACGATGAGGAACAGCAGGATCATGAAGGCGCCGATGACGTGGGCGGTGGCCACCAGTTCCAGGCTCAGGTTGGGGAATCCCCAGGACGCCCAACTGCCATAGAACAGCAGAAACCAGCCGGAAGTCCAGATCAGCGGATTCATGACGAGCAACACGCCAAGGTAAGCGAGCCGTTGCAGCGGGTTGTGCTTGGAGAGCGCCGTCTGCTTGAACGGGTGCGACTCACCCTTGAAGATGCCGAAAGCGTAGAAGCGCACCATCTCCGTCACCCGCTTGGTGGTCGGGATGTACTGCTTCCACTCACCGGTGGTGAAGTGCCAGAACACCGCGAAGGTCCACAACCCGACCAGCGTCCAGGCGGCGATGGTGTGGAGTTCCACCGCCTTCTCGAAGCCGAAGTTGCTGTAGGTGCCGTGAATCTCGAAACCGGTGAGTAGCAGGAACATGATCAGAGCGGCTTGAGCCCAATGCCAGAAGCGCTCGAATCGCTTGAAGATATATACACGTTCAACCATCTTTTTCTCCTCAGTGTTTCTTGCTAGCAAAGATACGGATCGCGGCATGCCCGAGTACGCCGAGCAGCGTCAGCAGGGCAAGCAGCCAGGCGGCTTTGTCGATCAACGGGTTGGCGTCGCGGCCGGGAATGTAGATGCCCTTGATGCCGGCAAGACGGCCATCCTTGGCGTGACACTCGGCGCAACCCACCGACTTGTCCTTGGGGGCCACCATGTGCTTGATCGGCCAGTACATTTCGGTCGAAACGAAATCCACCTTGCCGGAGTACGGCGCGCCGGAGTCCGCCATGCCTTGCCTGGCTGCCCGATCCCAGTCGTAGTTCGTCCAGTAACCGCCGCCCGACTTCGGACCGGTGGTATGCGGCGTAATCAGCGTCTTGTTTTCCGGATCGTAGGGCTGCTTGCCGCGACTCACCTTGAACGGCCAGATCATCGACTTGCCATCGGTCGCGCTGCCCCCGATCATGTTGATGCCGACCGGCTTGTCGCTCTTTTCGATCTTGTCGCCCAAAAGGGTGTAGGTAATGTCACCGTTGAACCAGTAGTACTCCGGCTTGACGTTCTCGGCTACAACGAAGTCGCCTTTCCTTGACTCATAGATGGTATGGCCATGGTCGTCCTTCTTGATGATGGGCTTGCCCTCGGCATCCATCTGCCCCGCCGTAGACCAGTCCCAGCTCATCTTGGTGGCGACGCCGCCACGGGCAAAGGCCGGAATGTGGCAGGTCTGGCAGGCGATCTTGTCGGCGTGGTTATTCAAGCGTTCCGCATGCTTGCTTTTTTCCGCCTTGTGCGGCTTGGTGTCATGGCAGGCCACGCAGGTGGCGGGGTTTCCACCCTCGCTCTTGCCGCGAATCAGCCTCCCGCCCTTGTCCTTGGCCGTCGGCGTGTAGCGGCTGCCCGGCACGTCGTGGCTCGATGTCTGGTGGCAGGTGCCGCAGTTGAAGTTGAGGCCATCGACATCCATGTGGACATCCAAGTCCTTTTCTGGCGCAAAAAGCGAGCTGTCCAGGTCGCCATGCTTGACGCCATCGCCGCCACCGCCGAAGAAATGGCAGTTGCCGCAGGTTTCACGGCTGGACTTGCCGACAGCCTGGGCGATCTTGGAGAGATTGATCGGCCTGAGAATCTTGCCCGAGCCTTTCGGAAACTCCATTTCCTCACCCACCACATTGCCGGCCATTCCCGGCTGCTTCACATAGGTGAGCGTCGTGTCGTGACAGACCAGACAGTCGACGTTTTCTTCGGAGGTGAAATCGAAATTCTTGTCCTTCCAGCCGTAACCAATGTGGCAGTTGGTACAGTACTGCTGGTTTTGCGCGATCGAGATACAGAAGTTGTTGATCACATGCTTCTTGCCCAGCTTCTGGTTTTTCTCGGTATTGATGAATTCCCAGGTCCAGTGCTTGGTGCGATGCACCTGCTTGGCGGCCTCGGTGTGGCAGGAGAGACAAGCCTTGGTAACCTCGGGCCCGGTCTTGAACTGCTTCTGCAACTCCTTGAACTTACTGTGATCTGCCGTGGGGCTCGGTGCAGCCAGAGGCGCGACGGTGGCCTGCGCCAGATTTGTAACAAATAAAACGGCGCCCAACAGAGCCCCGGCGAATATTGCGACTGCAGAACGCATGCGCAGCATGATGTCTCCCTTTCAGATAGCCAAGCGGGCGAAATTTATTCTTCTCAATGCTGCATCGCAATTACCCTTCGGGGCTATAGTCAGCCTTGGGGATTAAGCATGAACCTACCCTTACGGGGTAGGCACATTGGAGTATTGAGAGCGCGCAACCCCCAAGGAATCGGCAATGCCGGGCTTCAATCCTGAATTGTCGACCTGATTGGCAGATTTATTTTTGACCGCACTGGTGATACTGTTCGAACATTGAATCTTTCGCACCCTCCATAAGGAAAAGCTTATGAAAACAATTCGTGTTGCCCTGCCACTGCTCACCACCGCCCTGTTCGCCCACGTCGCGCAAGCCTATGAGCCCGACTGGAAGGTAGGTCGCATTTATTACCGTAGCATCTGCACGGCCTGCCACACCATCGCCAAGGCGACCATTCAGCCGATCGACAGAACCAAGGCCGAGTGGACGGCGTACCTGCTGGCCGACAAGCACAACAAAGGCAAGGATACGGTGAGCCAGTACTTCAGCAAACAGTATCGCGACAGCATCAAGGCCACCAACAAGGCCGCTGCGAAATTTGCCGACCGGCCC
>JAUXNZ010000046.1 GCA_030682595.1 Rhodocyclaceae bacterium
ATGGAAGGCCGCATGACGGTTTGCAATCTCGCCATCGAGGGCGGCGCGCGCGCCGGTCTCATCGCGCCAGACGACAAGACCTTCGAATATCTCAAGGGCCGCCCGCTGGCGCCTCATGGTGAAAATGGTGCCGACTGGGACAGGGCTGTCGCCTACTGGCGCACGCTGACGACCGACGCCGCCGCGCAATTCGATGCCGTCGTCGAACTCGACGCCGCGAGCATCCAGCCGCAGGTGACCTGGGGCACCTCGCCCGAGCAGGTGTTGGCCGTGGGTGGGCGGGTGCCGAATCCGGCCAATGAGGCGGATCCGCAGAAACGCGCCGGCATCGAACGCGCGCTGCAATACATGGGTCTCGCGGCCGACACGCCGATCACCGCCATCCCGGTCGACAAAGTCTTTATCGGTAGTTGCACCAACTCGCGCATCGAAGACCTGCGTGCTGCCGCCGCCGTCGCCAAGGGCAAGCAGAAGGCGGCCAGCGTCAAGCAGGTGTTGGTCGTGCCGGGTTCCGGCATCGTCAAGCGCCAGGCCGAGGCCGAGGGGTTGGACAAGGTCTTCGTCGCCGCCGGTTTCGAGTGGCGCGAGCCCGGCTGCTCGATGTGCCTGGCCATGAACGCCGACCGTCTCGAACCGGGCGAGCGCTGCGCCTCGACCTCGAACCGCAACTTCGAGGGACGCCAGGGCGCTGGCGGCCGCACCCACCTCGTCAGCCCGGCGATGGCCGCCGCCGCCGCCATCGCCGGCCATTTCGTCGATATTCGCGAGTTTTAATCATGAAACCATTTACCCAAATCAACGGCCTGGTCTGCCCGCTCGATCGCGCCAACGTCGATACCGACGCCATCATCCCCAAGCAGTTCCTCAAGTCGATCAAGCGTTCGGGTTTCGGCCCCTACCTGTTCGATGAGTGGCGTTACAGCGACACCGGCCAGCCGGGCATGGACTGCGCGAACCGGCCGCTGAAGAAGGACTTCGTCCTCAACCAGCCGCGCTACCAGGGCGCGGAAGTTCTGCTGGCCCGCGACAACTTCGGTTGCGGTTCGAGCCGCGAGCATGCGCCGTGGGCGATCGAGGATTATGGTTTTCGCGTCATCATCGCGCCCTCGTTCGCTGACATCTTTTTTGGCAACTGCTACAAGAACGGCATCCTGCCCATCGTCGCATCAAGCGCAATCGTCGACCAGCTATTCCGCGAGTGTGCCGTGCAGCAGGGTTACAAACTGCGCGTCGACCTGGAAACCCAGACCGTGCGCAATCCCGCCGGCGAGTGGTTCAGCTTCGATATCACGCCGCACCGCAAGCACTGCCTGAAAAACGGCCTCGACGAAATCGGCCTGACGCTGCAACACGCCGACGCGATCAGGGCCTTCGAGGCGCAGCACCGGGCCGCTCAGCCCTGGCTGTTTAACTAGGAAAACTCGGCGCTGGCGGGACGGCGATAGGGATTATTCCCTATCGCCCTGCGCCTTTCTTCTGATTTCCCCCAGGCCGAGAGCGGCCTAAGCTGCACCCCGTTCCCATACCGAACGGAGTTGCGCATGAATTCCCACCCCGATTTTTCCCGACGCGCCTTTCTCGCGCAGTTGCCGGTCGTCACCGCCGGGCTTGCCGTTCCGGCCTTCGCGGCCGCCGAAACCGCCACGCCGGGCCCGCACTGGGCCATGCTGGTCGATACGCGCCGCTGCATCGCCTGCCAGGCTTGCACCATGGGTTGCGCGATGGAAAACGCCCTGCCCGAAGGCCAGTTCCGCACCGTGGTGGCCACCTACGCGGTGCGCACGCCGGAAGGGCAAATGGGACTTTCCGTGCTGCCGCGACTGTGCAACCACTGCGATGAACCGCCCTGCATCCCCGTCTGCCCGGTGGGGGCGACGTTCAAGCGCAAGGACGGCATCGTGCTGGTCGATGGCGAGCGCTGCGTCGGCTGCGCCTATTGCGTGCAGGCCTGTCCCTACGACGCCCGCTTCGTCAACCACCAGACCGGCAAGGCCGACAAATGCACTTTCTGCAGTCATCGCCTCGAGGCGGGACTGTTGCCGGCCTGCGTAGAAACCTGCGTCGGCGGCGCGCGCATCTTCGGCGACATGAACGATCCGGAAAGCGAGATCAGCCGCCGCCTCAAGGCCGCCGAAGGCAAGACGCGGGTGCTCAAGCCGGAAGCCGGCACCAAGCCGCGCGTCTTTTACATCGGTCTCGAAGAGCAATTGTCCGGCCGGGTCGCCGGCGCGTCCGCCGCCGAAATGACCTGGCGGCCCCATCACCAGGGAGCATGAACATGAACACTACCGTCGAAGTCCTCGGCTTTGCCCGCGAACCCGGCTGGCTGCCCTGGGCAGTCCAGTATTTCTTCCTCATCGGCATTTCCGCGATGGCCTTTTTTCTCTCGCTGCCGGGCCTGGTCTGGCAGCGCGCGGCCTGGCGCGGGGTATCGCGGCGCGCCCTGCTGGTCGCGCTGGTCTGCGGCCTTGCGGCGCCAGTGGCGCTGCTCGCCGACCTGCACCAGCCGGGGCGTTTCATGAACTTCTATCTGCATGCCAATTTCGGCTCGTGGATGGCCTGGGGATCGTTCTTCATCCCGCTCTACCTGGTTGGCCTGCTGGCCTATGCCTGGCTGGCGCTGCGCACGCAGGCGCGCGGCGCCATCGCCCTGGCCGCCCTGGTCGCCGCCGCCGGCGCCGCGCTGGTGCTGGTCTACACGGGCATGGAGACGATGGTCGTCGCGGCCCGCCCGCTCTGGCATTCACCATTGATCCCGGTGGTCTTCGCCATCACCGCGCTGGCCGGCGCGCTCGGCATGACCGGATTGTTCTTGGTCATTGCTGGGCAGACTGCCGTCACCCCTCTCCTCAATCGCTGGCTGATTATCATCCAATGGTTGTTGCTCGCCTTGCTGGGCGTCTGGCTGGGGTTGGCGCTGACCGGCCCCGCTGGCTATCGCGATGCGCTCGCGACAATCCACGGTGGCTGGGTGGCCGCCTGGATCTGGTTTGTCCTGAGCGTGGCGCTGAC
>JAUXNZ010000050.1 GCA_030682595.1 Rhodocyclaceae bacterium
GCCAGAACAAAAGTCGGCGCCGCATTGCGCCAACGTGGGACGGCGCCCCGACTGGCATTTCGACACGGCCAGCGCAACGCAACTGCTGACCGCGCACTTCGGCACGCGCGACCTCGCGGCCTTCATTCCCGCCGAGGAAGAATCCGCCCTTGCCATAGGCGCGGCCGGCGCGCTGCTGCGCTATGCGCAGGCGACGCAGTTGCAGGCGCTCGTGCACGTCACCGGCCTGACGCTGGAGCGCGAGGCGCACTGGCTACGGCTCGACGCGGCGACGCGCCGCAACCTCGAAATCACCGAGACCTTATCTGGCAAAAGCGGTGGCCAAAGTGACCCTGGCGCGCCGACGCTGCTGGCGCTGTTCGACCATTGCGCGACTTCAGCAGGCGCGCGCTGGCTGCGCCACTGCCTGCACCATCCCTTCACCGACCGCGCGCTGGCGGCGGCGCGCCACGGCGCCATCGCCACGCTGCTGGATGACGACCACCCCGGACTGCTCGACGCGCTCGTCACCGCCTTGCAGGGCAGCGCCGATATCGAGCGCATCGGCAGCCGCATCGCGCTGCAGAGCGCGCGCCCCCGCGATCTCGCCGCCCTGCGCGACACGCTGCGCCAACTGCCCGACAGCGCCGGCCTGCTGGCGAATTGTGCGGGATTGCTGCAAACGCTGCGGGACGACCTCGCCGTGCCCGGCGCCTGCCTCGACCGGCTGGCACGCACGCTCGCCAGCGACCCGCCGACGCTGCTCTCCGCCGGCGGCGCGATTCGCCCGGGCTTTGACGCCGAGCTCGACGAGCTGCGGGCGCTGCAAAGCAACTGCGGTCAGTTCCTGATCGAGCTCGAAGCCCGCGAAAAGGCGCGCACGGCCATCCCCAGCCTCAAGGTCGAATACAACAAGGTGCATGGCTTCTACATCGAAGTCACCCACGCCCACACCGACCGCATCCCGGACGACTACCGCCGCCGCCAGACGCTGAAGAACGCCGAGCGCTACATCACGCCCGAGCTGAAGGCCTTCGAGGACAAAGCCCTTTCCGCCAACGAACGTGCCCTCGCGCTGGAGAAGCGCCTCTACGACGCGCTACTGGCAGACCTGACGCCGCACATCGCAATCTTGCAACGCATCGCCCGCGCGCTGGCGCAGCTCGATGGCCTCGCCGCCTTTGCCACGGTGGCGCGACGCTACGATTACTGTCGGCCGGAGTTCGTCGATTACCCCTGTCTGGAAATTGTCGGTGGTCGCCATCCGGTAGTGGAACGGCAAGTGGCCAGCTTCATCGCCAACGACCTCGACCTGTCGCCGGCCCGCCGCATGTTGCTCATCACCGGCCCCAACATGGGCGGCAAATCCACCTACATGCGTCAGACGGCGCTGATCGTGCTGCTCGCCCACTGCGGCAGTTTCGTGCCGGCGCAAAGTTGCCGGCTCGGCCCCATCGACGCCATCCACACCCGCATCGGCGCGGCCGACGACCTGGCCTCGGGACGCTCCACCTTCATGGTTGAAATGACCGAGGCCGCCGCCATCCTCAACGGCGCCACCGACCGCTCGCTGGTGCTGATGGACGAGATCGGCCGCGGCACCTCGACCTTCGACGGCCTGGCGCTGGCCTTCGCCATTGCCCGCCAACTGATCGAAAAGAACCGCTGCTGGACGCTGTTTGCCACCCACTATTTCGAACTGACCCGTCTGGCACTGGATCACCCCACCTGCGCCAACGTGCATCTGGACGCCGTCGAGCACGGCCAATCGGTGGTTTTCCTGCATGCCGTCGAAGCCGGGCCGGCCTCGCAATCCTATGGCATACAGGTCGCCGCGCTGGCCGGCGTGCCAGCCGCGGTCCTGCGCGAAGCCAAACGGCGTTTGGTGGAACTGGAAAACCGCGCGGCACAAGCCGGGCCGCAGGCCGATCTCTTCGCTCCCGCCGCCGCCCCCGCGGCGACGTGGTCCGGCGCCGCCGTACCCATGTTGGCGCAGTCCGGCTGCGCCGTCCCGCCAGCGCCGACTTTTGAAAATGACGTTCATCCGGCGCTCGAAGCCTTGCACGCGCTCGATCCGGACGCCCTGAGCCCGCGCGAAGCGCTGGAAACACTCTACGAACTCAAGCGGCTGTCGACGCAGGCAGTTGCGGCAGCACGCAACGACTGAACTGCGGCTGGCCGGCAAGCGCAGCAAAACCTGACAAACACTTTCGCGACGGAACGTTACAATTCCGCGCACTGGCCGCCAAGAGCCATCGAACATCCTAGCAAGGAGAATGCGATGACGAAAACCTTCTTCAAGCTGGTGGCCGCCTGCTGGCTGCTGCCATTCTGGGCCGGCATGGTCCACGCCGCGAATGAACTGGTCTTCGGCATCTACCCCCTGCTCTCGCCCAGTCAAACCGTCGAGCGGTTCGCCCCGCTCAAGGAACACCTGAGCACGGCGCTCGGCGCTCCGGTCACGCTGCGCTCGGCCCCGGACTTCGCCAAGTTCATCGACCGCACGCGCGCCGGCGAGTACGACATCATCTTCACCGCCCCCCACATGGGACGGCTGGCGGAGAAACGGGACGGCTACCGGCGCATCGCCATGACGGGCGACGTCACCGTCGTCACCCTGGCACGCAAGGGCGGGCCGGTGCAAGCGCTGGCCGATCTGAAGGGCCGTACGCTCGCGGTGGGCGCCAGGCTGTCGATGACCTACCAGATCGTCAATCATGTCCTCGGCAGGCACGGCCTGGCCATCGATCGCGACGTCAGGTTTGTCGATCCTGCCAGTTTCTCCAACGTGATCGAGGCAGTCATGCGCGGCGAAGCCGATGCCGGGGCCACCATCAGCCAGCTTTGGGATAACGCCGCGCCCGAGCAACGCGAGAACCTGCGGGAAATCCATCGGGCGGAACCGACGCCCGGCTTCCTGATCCTCGCCCATGCGCGTCTCCCCGCCGAAATCCTCAAGCAGCTCGAACTGGCATTCCTCGATTTCAAGAACACCGAGGCCGGCAAGGCCTACTTCAAGAAAACCCAGCAGGTCGACTTCCGCCCGCTCGATGCCGCGACCATGCAACGCATCGATCCCTACACCGCCGTGCTTGAAAAGCAATAGCCGGAAATGTCGCCTGCCGCCCGCCTCACCCCCTGGTACCGCTCGCTCCGCTTCAGGCTGGTGGCGGCGGCCATCGTCGTCGAAATTCTCATGCTCGGCCTGCTGGTCGCCAACAGTTACCGGCTGGTGACCGAGGCGCTCGAATCGCAGACCCGCGCCCGCCTCGAGGCGCTGACGCCCCTGCTCAATGCCTCGCTGGCCGGCCGCGTGTTCCAGCGCGACCACAGCGAGATCAAGGCGATCCTGCACCAGCTGGCAGGCTCTCATGGCACCGAGATCAACTACATCAAGGTGTACGACCAGCGCGGCGAACCACTCGCCGGCATCGGCGAATATGGCCATGCGACAGCCATTGACAGGAGCGTGATCGACGCACTGGGCGACCTGACCTACGACACGCAGATTCCCTTGACCCTGTCCGGCGATACCCAGGTCGGCACGGTGCGCTTCGGCCTGTCGCTGGCCGGGCTGGCGACGCTGCGCGGCAACGTCCTCGAGCAGAGCCTGGCGATCGCCGCAATCGAGGTGCTGCTGTCCCTGCTGTTGCTGGTTTTCGGCGGCTACCTGCTGACGCGCCACATCGCCAGCCTGCTCGCCGGCGCCCGGCGCGTCACCGACGGCGACTACGGCACGCCGATCCCCATCGGCAGCCATGACGAAATCGGCGAGCTCGCCGACAACTTCAACACCATGACCGCCACCGTGCAAAACCGTATCGAGCAGTTGGCCGAAAGCGAAACACGCTTTCGCGCCATCTTCGACGCCGCCGGCGATGCGTTTTTCATCCATGATGCCGAGACCGGCCGCACGCTCGACGTGAACCGCCGCATGTGCGAGATGTATGGCTGCACGCATGCCGAAGCGCTGCAGGTTTCGTTGGCGGATCTTTCCGCCAACGTCACACCATTCACCGCAGTGGAGGCAGCCGAGAAATTGCGGCTGGCGCGGGATCATGGCCCGCAGACCTTCGACTGGCTGGCGCGGCGACTGGATGATGGCCGCGAGTTCTGGGTCGAGGTCAATCTGCGACGCGCGCGCATCGGCAGCGCCGACCGCATCATCGCCCTGGTGCGCGACATCACCGAGCGCAAGCGCTACCAGCATGAACTGGAATTTCTGGCCCACCACGATCCGCTCACGCAGTTGCCCAACCGCATTCTGTTCGCCGACCGGCTGCAACTGGCGATGGTGCAGACGCAACGGTCAGAGCGCCTGCTGGCCATTGCCTATCTCGATCTCGACGCCTTCAAGTCGGTGAATGACACGCTGGGGCACGAAGTCGGCGACCGGCTGCTGATCATGGTGGCACAGCGCTTGAAAGACACCCTGCGTGCCGGTGACAGCGCGTGTCGTCTGGGCGGCGACGAATTCGCCCTGCTGCTCGACGATCTGGCGAACATCGACGAATGCGCTCAGACTCTGCAGCGCCTGCTCGATGCCATCGCCGTGCCTTATCGCATCGACGCGCAAGAG
>JAUXNZ010000063.1 GCA_030682595.1 Rhodocyclaceae bacterium
ACTGGCGGAAGCTGACGCCAGCGCCGACTTTTTGCGGCCCGCGGTCACAGCGCGGCGCAGGGTAGGCAGATAATTTTCTCGTCGATCCGCCGTGGCGTCTCATCGTTGTTGATCACGATGCCATAGCGGCAACCACGCTCGGCGACAAAATCGCGCAACGCCCGCAGAGAGCGCGCATCGACATGCTGGGTGTGCTTGATCTCGACGGGCAGCAAACCAAACTCGCCTTCCAGTACCAGATCGATTTCGGCACCCGCGCCAGTGCGGTAATGATAGGCGCGATGATCCACTCCCGCCGCCGCAAGTCCGCGCAGCAGGGTTTCTATCACCATGCTTTCCCAGGATTGCCCCATGCGCGGGTGTGCCATCAACTCATCCCGGTCGCGCAGGTGCAGCAAATAGTGCAGCAAGCCGCTGTCGCGCAGGTAGCCCTTGGGATGCTTCACCACCCGTTTGGTGGCATCCTTTTCATACGCCGGCAGATGGCGCCACAAAAACGTGCCATGCGCAATGTGAAAGTAATCGCGCGCGGTCGGTTGCGAGACACCCAGCGCCCGCGCCACCTCGGAATAGTTGATGATGCTGCCCGACAACTGCGCCAGCATTTGCACGAACAAGCGAAATTTCTGCCGGTCGAGGGCGGGAAACAGGCGCGGCAGATCGCGGTCGAGATAGGTTTGCAGATAGTTCTGCATCCACAGTTTGCGAAAACGCGATGTATTTTTCAGCCATGGTTCCGGATAGCCGCCCCGCATCCAATAATTACCGATCTGATCGAGACTCAGACGCGGCAACAGTTCCGCAAGTTCGACAATGGGCGCGCGATCTTCGATGAGCCGGTAAAGCGGCGCAGGCGGCAACTCATGGGCCTCGGCCAGCGACAGCGGCCCCATTTCGATAAGTGCGACACGCCCCGCCAGGCTTTCAGAAATGGCCGCAAGCAACTCCGGCGAACTGGACCCGGTAATAACGAATCGGCCCGGCCGGGCGCGGTCACTATCGATGCCCACCCGTAACGCCGGGAACATTGCCGGTAACAACTGGCATTCGTCGATGGCGATCCGGTCCGGGTTGAGTCGCAGGAACAAGTCGGGGTCGCGCGCAACGGCATCAAGGTCGGCAAGTTTCTCCAGGTCGAGAATCTTCCATCCGGGCAGTAATTCCTTGAGCAGCGTCGTCTTGCCGCATTGCCTGACACCGACGATGGCGACGCAGGGGAATAGACCGAGCAGCTCGTTCAACAGGGGAAGCGTGTGGCGTTTCATCATCGCATTTTCAAACATATCATTTGAATATGCAAGGTACTAACTTTTTTGGTCTATAACGTGAAATACACCATTTGACGCCGAGTGATCCCGTGAGCGCAGCGAACAAACTTTGACCCCCGCCCCGGGGCGGGGGCTGGGGGTGGGGGGGCGTCATTTGCCTTTCGCGTATTTCATGCACGGGGGATGACGCTATCGACCATGAAAGTTATGTGTTCTGAATCACGATGCTCGGGAATTTCGCGCTGTGGTCCTTGGCCTGGTCGGCAATCTTGACGGCGATGCGGCGGGCGATGCCCTTGTAGATTTCGGCCACGCGACCAGCGGGTTCGGCAACGACGGTCGGCTTGCCGCCATCGACCTGCACCCGGATCGACATGTCGAGCGGCAAGGCGCCAAGCATTTCGACTTCGTAGTCCTTGCACATCTTGTCGCCGCCGCCGGAACCGAAGATGTGCTCCTCGTGGCCGCACTTCGAGCAGATGTGGATGCTCATGTTCTCGACGATGCCGAGGATCGGAATACCGACCTTCTCGAACATCTTCAGCCCCTTGCGCGCGTCGAGCAGGGCGATGTCCTGCGGCGTGGTGACGATCACCGCGCCGGTCACCGGCACCTGCTGCGCCAGCGTGAGCTGGATGTCGCCCGTGCCGGGCGGCAGATCGACCACCAGATAGTCGAGGTCCTGCCAGTTGGTGTCGCCCAGCAACTGGTTGAGCGCCTGGGTCACCATCGGGCCGCGCCAGACCATCGGCTGTTCGGGATCGATCAGGAAACCGATCGACATGGCCTGGATGCCATGGGCCTCCAGCGGCTGGAGTTTCTTGCCGTCGGCGGATTCGGGTTGTTTGTCGGCAATGCCGAGCATTTGCGGCTGCGAGGGGCCGTAGATATCGGCGTCGAGAATGCCAACACTGGCGCCTTCGGCCGCGAGCGCCAGCGCCAGGTTCACGGCGGTGGTCGATTTGCCGACGCCACCCTTGCCGGAGGCGACAGCGATGATGTTCTTCACGCCCGGCACCAGCTTGACGCCTTTTTGCACGGCATGCGAAACAATCTTCTGATACACGTTGGCCGCGACATTGCCGACGCCGGCCACGCCCTTGATGGCCGCGACCACCGCCTGCCGGATCGGTTCGATCTGACTCTTGGCGGGGTAACCCAGTTCGACATCAACAGCAACATCCGCGCCGCTGATCTTGATGTTCTTGGCGCTGCGGGTGGTAACGAGATCCTTGCCGGTATTGGGATCGACCACCGTTTGCAGGGCCGTCTGGATGGATTGTTCGGTGAGAGACATGTAAAACCTCTTGGTGGACGTGGTGGGGAAAAATTGCCCGGGCGATTTTATCAGGCCGGAATTGCCACCAATTGGGGGCGCTAGTCGTAACATTCAAGGCAACATTCAAGACTGGCGCCTATCTGTCCGGGGCGCGACAATGGCGCCATGAATGCGGGACTACCTGTAAAAGTCGGCGCTGGCGATACGGCGCTGCCCTGTCGGCTGGGCTGTGCAGCGTGCTGCATCGCCCCGTCAATCTCTTCGCTGGGCAAACCAGCAGGGGTTTGCTGCGACCACCTGAATGACGCTTTGCGTTGTGAATTGTTTGGCCGGCCCGAACGACCTGCCTGTTGCGCGGGTCTCCAGCCGTCCGCGGAAATGTGCGGCGCAACGCGCGAACAGGCACTGGCCTGGCTGGCTGCGCTCGAAACGGCAACCCGCCCGACCTGACCGGCAGCCTTGCGGCTGCATTGGCCAAAGTCAGGCAACAAAGCGAAAAGCTCAGTTGGCCGGTGCGGTAGCCGGTACGTGAATCCGGTCACGGTCGCGTGTCTGGGTCTGCTGTCCGGTCGGATTGCCGAACTGATCACGCGTCTGGGTGCGCGTCTGGGTACGGGTTTGCGTGCCCTGCCCGGCACCCTGACCGTTCTGATTGCGGTACTGATTGCGGTACTGATTTTCGGATTGGGACTGTCCCGAGCCCTGGCCCATGCCAGCACCCGAACCGCCGCCCATGCCGCCACCACCGCCCCCCATGCCGCCGCCGCCACCGCCCCGAGCAAAAGCCGCAGTCGCCATGCTGGCGGAAACCAGCACTATCGCAAGTATTTTCAATGTATTCATGGTGTTTCTCCTCTG
>JAUXNZ010000069.1 GCA_030682595.1 Rhodocyclaceae bacterium
TGTATCTGCTTGTCTTCATGTCCGTCATTCTCCATATATTGACGGACTTCTCTACTTTTACTTGGTACGGCAGGCGGGGAGCAGGTCATTGAAGCTGTAGAAAAACCCCTTTTCAACCGCAAAGCCCCCTATGAATGGCGCGATCCGAATCGCGCCATTCGTCATTTCATCGATTGAATTTCCTGCGCGCCGTCCCGCCAGCGTCGACTTTCTAGATATGCACTGCGTGACCCAGCGCGCGCAGCGCGGCCTCCTGTACCGCCTCGCCGAGCGTCGGGTGGGCGTGGATGGTGCCGGCGATGTCTTCCAGGCAGGCGCCCATTTCGATGGATTGCGAGAAGGCCGCGGCGAGTTCGGCAACGCCGCGCCCGACCGCCTGCCAGCCGACGATGAGGTGATTGTCGCGCCGCGCCACGACGCGCACGAAGCCGCCCGGTGCTTCGAGCGTCAGCGCGCGGCCGTTGGCGGCGAAGGGGAACAGCGCGTGGATGCAGTCGAGGCCGGCCGCTTGCGCGTCAGGCGGTGACATGCCGACGACCACGATCTCCGGGTCGGTGAAGCAGACGGCGGGAATTGCCGCCGGGACGAACTGCCGCTTCTTGCCGGCGATGATCTCGGCGACCATCTCGCCCTGCGCCATGGCACGGTGCGCCAGCATGGGTTCGCCCGTCAAATCGCCGATGGCCCAGACGTTGCGCATCGAGGTGCGGCATTCCGCATCGACGCGGACGGCATGGCCGTCCATTGCCAGCCCCAGCGTTTCCAGCCCCCAGCCGACGCTGCGCGGCTGGCGGCCGATCGCCACCAGTACGCGGTCGGCGGGCAGCTCGCGTTCCTCGCCGGCCAGATTGCGGATGCGCACGGCATTGCCGGCGGCGTTCAGCCCGCGCACCGCGCAACCCGGATGCACCTCGATGCCGAGCTGGCGCAGTGCAGCGGCAACGGGCCTGGTGAGTTCCTCGTCGTAGGCCGGCAGCACGCGCGACTGCATTTCGACGACGGCCACTTCGACGCCCAGCTTGCGATAGACGATGCCGAGTTCAAGGCCGATGTAACCGGCGCCGACGACGACCAGCCGCTGCGGCAGTGTCGCGGGCGAGAGCGCTGCGGTCGACGAAACCACCGATCCACCGAAAGGCAGGCTCGGCAAGGGCGTGCTCACCGAACCGGTGGCGAGCAGCAGGTGTTCGCAGCCGATCCGCCAGGGATCGCCGCCATCGGTCGGCCGCAGCTCGACCGTCTTGCCATCGACGATGCGCGCCCAGCCGCGGACGACCCGCACGCCGTTCTTCTTCAGCAGCGCGGCCACGCCGCTGGTCAGTTTGGTGACGACGCCGTCCTTCCAATGCACGGCTTTGGCGATGTCGAGCGACGGTGATTCGACCTTGATGCCGAGCGGCGAAGCGCCGGCGAAGTGGCGTGTCTTGTCGAATTCGTCGGCGACATGGATGAGCGCCTTCGAGGGGATGCAGCCGACATTGAGGCAGGCGCCGCCCAGATATTCGCCTTCGACCAGCACGGTGGCAATGCCCAGTTGCGCGGCGCGGATCGCGGCGACATAGCCGCCGGGGCCGCCGCCGACGACCAGCAGGGTGGTGGATTCGGTGAGCATGGCTCATGCCTCCGTAGGGTCGCCCCAAGGGGGCATGCGCCCCCCCGTGGGGGGCAGCGAGTTGGTTTTACGAGCGTGGGGGGCCATCACTCACTCCACGAAAAGCGTCGCGGGGAATTCGAGGTAGCCGCGCACGACCTGGATGAATTTCGCCGCATCCATGCCATCGACGACGCGATGGTCGAAGGACGAGGACAGGTTCATCATCTGGCGCGCGACGACCTGGCCGTCGCGGATCATCGGGCGGAGGGCCATGCGGTTGACGCCGACGATGGCGACTTCCGGATAGTTGATGACCGGCGTCGAGACGATGCCGCCGAGCGCGCCGAGGCTGGTGATCGTGATGGTCGAACCCGCGAGCTCCTCGCGCGTCGCTTTACCGGTGCGCGTCGCCTCGGCCAGTCGCGCCACTTCCGCGGCACTCGACCAGAGATCATGCGTTTCGGCATGGCGCAGCACCGGCACCATCAGGCCGCCGCCGGTTTGCGTGGCGACGCCCAGATGCACGGCGCCGTAACGCGTGACCACATCGGCAGTGTCGTCGTAGCGGGCGTTGATCTGCGGGAATTCGCGTAGCGCCAGCACGATGGCGCGCAGCAGCAGCGGCAAGAGCGTCAACTTGCCGCGCGTCGCCGCGTATTTGTCGTTCAGCTTGACCCGCAGCGCTTCGCACTCGGTCATGTCGATTTCCTCGACATAGGCAAAGTGCGGGATATGCCGTTTCGCTTCCTGCATTTTCTGCGCGATCTTGCGGCGCAGGCCGATGACCGGGATGGCTTCTTCCCAGTTCTGTGGCGCGTTGCGCGAGGACTGGGCAGGCGCCGCGCGATTGCCCGCGACATGCGCGTCGACGTCCGCGCGCAGGATGCGCCCGGCCGGGCCGCTGCCGGTGACGAACTGCAACTCGATGCCGCGATCCCAGGCGTATTGGCGCACGGCCGGCGAAGCCAGTGGCTTTTCGCCGGGCGGCCTGGCGACCGCGGCCAGCGGACATGCGGCTGCCTTGCGGGCGGCGGGCGCAAAAGTCGGCGCTGGCGAGACGGCAGGTTTGGCCACCGCCACCGTTGTCGCGGGCGGAGCAGGTGATTGCGGGGGCATGACAGCGGCCGGTGCCGCGGGCACCTCGCGCAGATTGCCCTCGCCCGCAACCTCGATGCGGATCAGTTCCGCGCCGACCGGCAACACATCACCGGCCTTGCCGCCGAGCGCGAGCACCTTGCCGGCGACCGGCGAGGGAATCTCGACGGTGGCCTTGTCGGTCATGACATCGGCGAGTGTCTGGTCCTCGACCACCAGGTCGCCGGGCTGCACATTCCAGGCCGCGAGTTCCACCTCGGCAATGCCTTCGCCGATGTCCGGCATCTTGATGACATGTATGCCCATGATCATGACTCCTGAAGGGCCGTCCCGAAGGAGGCATCGCCCCCTGTGGGGGCAGCGAACGAAGTGAGCGTGGGGGCCATTACTGTTTCTCCATGGCGCGCTTGAAACCTTCGGCAACCCGTGCCGGGCCGGGGAAGTAGGCCCATTCCTGGGCGTGGGGATACGGGGTGTCCCAGCCGGCGATGCGCTCGATGGGCGCTTCGAGGTGATAAAAGCAGTGCTCCTGCACCAGCGCCGTCAGCTCGGCGCCAAAACCGCTGGAGCGCGTGGCTTCATGCACCACGGCGCAACGGCCGGTCTTCTTCACCGAATTGACGATGGTGTCCAGGTCCAGCGGCCAGAGGCTGCGCAGGTCGATGATTTCGGCATCGATGCCGCTCTCCCGCGCTGCCGCCTCGGCCACAAACACCATGGTGCCGTAGGTGAGCACCGTCAGCTCGCTGCCGGGGCGATACACCGCGGCCGACTCCAGCGGCACCGTGTAGTAGCCCTCCGGCACCTCGCCCTGCGGATGCGTCGACCACGGCACCACCGGTTTGTCGTGGTGGCCGTCGAAGGGTCCGTTGTAAATGCGCTTGGGTTCGAGAAAGATCACCGGGTCGTTGCTCTCGATCGAGGCGATCAGCAGGCCCTTGGCGTCGTAGGGGTTGGACGGCATCACCGTGCGCAGCCCGCAGACATGGGTGAAATAGGCTTCCGGGCTCTGGCTGTGCGTCTGGCCGCCATAGATGCCGCCGCCGCAGGGCATGCGCAGGGTGAGCGGCGCGATGAATTCGCCCGCCGAACGGTAGCGCAGCCGCGCCGCCTCGGAGACGATCTGGTCGGTGGCGGGATACACATAGTCGGCGAACTGGATTTCGGCGACCGGCCGCAGGCCGTAGGCGCCCATGCCGACGGCGACGCCGACGATGCCGCTCTCCGAAATCGGCGTGTCGAAGACGCGCGACGTGCCATATTTTTTCTGCAGGCCCTCGGTGCAGCGGAACACGCCGCCGAAATAGCCGACGTCCTCGCCAAAGACCACGACGTTGGCGTCGCGCTCCAGCATCACATCCATCGCCGAACGCAGGGCCTGGATCATGGTCATGGGGGTTGTTTTCATAGTTCCTCCGCCGGGCCGCCCCAAGGAGGAACAGCTAAAACACGGAGCGGGCGCAGCCCGCGAACAGCCGTCACCCCCTTCTTCGAGAAGGGGGGCGGGGGGAAGAGGGTCATCATGATCAGACCCCCAGTTCCTGACGCTGCCGGCGCAGGTGCGCCGGCATGTCCTCATAGACATCCTCGAACATCGAGGCCGCGCTATGCACATGGCCATCGGCCAGCGAACCGTAACTTTCGGCTTCCTTCAACGCGGCAGACACCTCGGCTTCAAGTTCCTTCTGCACGCTCTGATGCTCTGCCTCGGACCATGCGCCGATGCTGATCAGATGCTGCTTGAGCCGCGCCAGCGGATCGCCGAGCGGGAAGTTCTTCCAGTCGTCGGCGGGCCGGTATTTGGTGGGATCGTCGGAAGTCGAGTGGCCGCCGGCGCGGTAGGTCACCCATTCGATCAGGGTCGGGCCGAGGTTGCCGCGTGCCCGTTCGGCCGCCCAGCGCGAGGCGGCATACACCGCCAGAAAATCGTTGCCATCGACGCGCAGCGAGGCGATGCCGGAGCCGATGCCGCGCGCCGCGAAGGTCGTGCCCTCGCCGCCGGCAATCGCCTGGAATGTCGAGATCGCCCACTGGTTGTTGACCACGTTGATGATGACCGGCGCGCGATAGACGTGGGCAAACACCAGCGCGGTATGAAAGTCGGCTTCGGCGGTCGAGCCGTCGCCGATCCAGGCCGAGGCGATTTTCGTGTCACCCTTGATCGCCGACGCCATGGCCCAGCCGACCGCCTGCACCACCTGCGTGGCCAGGTTGCCCGAGATGGTGAAGAAGCCCGCCTGGCGCACCGAATACAGCACCGGCAACTGGCGTCCCTTGAGCGGGTCGCGCTGGTTGGACAGCAGCTGGCAGATCAGGTCGACCAGCGGCACCGCGCGCGCCATCAGCAGGCCCTGCTGGCGATAGGTCGGAAAGCACATGTCGCCCGCATCGAGCGCCAGCGCGTGCGCGACGCTGATCGCTTCCTCGCCGAGGCACTGCATGTAGAAGGAGATTTTCTTCTGGCGTTGCGCGATCAGCATGCGGGCATCGAAGATGCGGGTCTGCAGCATCGCGCGGAGGCCGAAGCGCAGGCGCTCCGGCGTGATCTGCGGCGCCCACGGCCCGACCGCGTTGCCGTCGGCATCCAGCACGCGCACCAGGGCAAAGGCCAGGTCGCCGATGGCGGCGGGCTGCGCGTCCACCGGCGGGCGCCGCACCTCGCCGGCGGGCGACAGGTGCAAATAGGAAAAATCGGTATGTTGGCCCGGTCGCCCGGTGGGCTCCGGCACATGCAGCCGCAGGGGGGCGCACGCTGGCGCATTTTTGCTCATTGGCAAAGCTCCTCGCTTGATCGTGTCTTGCGTTTTGTCATTCTGGCTGGCCCGACACGCGGCGGGTAGCCGGTGCAGACCTGGAGTTGTAGGCGACATGGATTGTCATGTCGACGACAGGGCGGAAGTATCCCCCCGCGGCGGGGTTGCCGTCAAACGGCCGCCGCCGTCCCCATCAACACGGCGGTCCGGCTGCCGCCGTCCCGCCAGCGCCGACTTTTGGCGAAGCCGCTCCGTCAGGGCAATTGCTTCTCCGCGGGATGCAGCCCAGGCAGAAATTCCGCACAGGGAATGCAGTCGATGCCGTTGATTGCCAATCGCTCCCTGCCCATGTACAGCAGACAAACGCTGGCTTCCGGGTAGTCTTCGCGAAAGGCGGCCAGCGCACGCAAGTCCTTGCTGCCTACCCTGGCGGCATGTTTAACCTCGATGGCCCAAAAAACATCCGGGCCATAGACGATGAAATCCACTTCCGAACCCGATTTGGTGCGCCAGTAATACAACTGTGCGCCGTCGGCGCGGTAGTCGATCCAGGCGCGCAAATGCTGCGCCACCAGGCTCTCCAGCGCCATGCCGGCGATTTCCTCGGGACGGTCCAGCGGGCCGGCGGGGCGCAGCGAGCGATAGACGCCGGCATCGAAGAAATAGAACTTCTCGTGCGCCACCAGGATGCGCTTGGCGCGTCGGGAAAATACGGGCAGGCGAAAGGACAACAACAGGTCTTCGAGAATGCCAAGATAGCCTTCGACCGTTTTGCGGCCCACCTGGCAGTCGCGCGCCACCTCGGAGAGGTTCAGCACGGCGCCTTGCGAAAAGCTGATCGATTCGAGAAAACGGGCGAAGGCGCCGACATCCCGCACCAGGGCCTCGGCCTGGACCTCTTCGCGCAGGTAGAGCGAAGCATAGGCGCGCAGCGTCGCGGCCGGGTCGGCGGCATTCCATACCAGCGGCACCAGACCGATGGTGAGCGCGCGTTGCAGGTCGAACGCCGCGCCCAGTTCGGCGGCCATGAATGGGTGCATGCGCGTCTCCACCAAGCGCCCGGCCAGCAGGTTGGCGGCGCCGCGCCGTAGTTTGCGCGCGCTGGAGCCCGTCAGCACGAAGCGCAGGCGCCGGTTGGATTCATGCAGTTCATGCACCACATCGAGCAAGGCCGGCGCTTTCTGGATTTCGTCGATCACCACGTCGTCAATGGCGAGCCGGGATGTTCGAGTTATTTGAGCAAACGCCGCCGCGCCAGGGTCAGCGCCAGCCAGAAGGCTGCGGCCGTGGTGAGCAGCAGGGCGCCGAGGTGCAGCAGTGGGCTGGCCGGCAGTTCGCCGAAGACCAGCGGACGCACCAGTTGCACCGCATGAGAGAGCGGCAGCCAGTTGGATACTGCCTGAACCAGTGGCGGTAGTTGCTCAACGGGGAAAAACACGCCGCACAACAGCACCATCGGGGTGATGAACAGCGTGAAGTAGTACATGAAGAAGTCGTAGGACGGCGCCAGCGCGGTCATGATCAGGCCGAGGGCGGCGAAGCACAGGCCGGTGAGGAAGATCACCGGCAGGGTCAGGAGCGCCAGCGGCCCGGCGGCCAGGCCGAGCAGAATGACCACCAGCAGGATGGCCGCGCCGGCGAGGCTGGCCTTGGTCGCCGCCCACAGGCATTCGCCCGCCACCACGTCGTCGAGGGATACCGGCGCATTCATGATCGCCTCCCAACTGCGCTGCACGTGCATGCGCGAGAAGCCCGAATACAGCGTCTCGAAGGAGGCCGCGTTCATGGTCGAGGCGCAGATCGTGCCGGTGGCGAGAAAGGCGATGTACGACACGCCGTCGACCTGCGGCAGCAGGCTACCCAGCCCGTAGCCGAGGCCGAACAGATAGATCATCGGGTCGGCCAGATTGCCCAGCATCGAGGGCATGGCGAGCTTGCGCCAGACAAGAAAGTTGCGCCGCCAGACAGCGAAGGCGCGGTAGGACAGGTCTGGCGGCGAAAAGGGCAACAGCGTCAGGACTGACGTAGTCTCAGCCATCAGCGTTGATGCGGGCAATCAGCTTCTGCAGCACGATGATCGCCTGATCGTTGGCCACCTGGCAGGTGCCGGCATTCTCATGCCCGCCGCCGCCATATTGCAGCATCAA
>JAUXNZ010000070.1 GCA_030682595.1 Rhodocyclaceae bacterium
TTTTCTATCATTCCAGTTGCGCGGAACCCGGGATTGCCGGACTGGCCGAGGTGGCCCAACGGGCCTATCCCGACCGCACCCAGTTCGATCCCGCCAGCCCCTATTTCGACCCGAAATCCACGCCGGAAAATCCGCGCTGGGTGAATGTCGATGTGCGTGTCGTGAAGAAAACGCGGCTGGTCGCGCTCGGCGAGTTGCGCGCCCATCCGGAACTCGCTAACCTGCGCGCGCTGCAGCGCGGCAACCGTTTGTCGATCACGCCGGTCGATCCGGCCGAGTGGCATTTCATCACAGGGAGACTGATTGCATGACCTGGTTGTTGGGTTATCTGGCGCTCGGCGCGGTGGCGGGGTTTTTCGCCGGATTGCTGGGCGTCGGCGGCGGCGCGATCATGGTGCCCGTGCTGGCGCTGATGTTTGCCGCGCAGGGCATGCCCGCAGAACATGTGATGCATCTGGCCCTTGGCACCTCGATGGCGGCCATCATCTTTACTTCGCTGTCCAGTCTGTTTGCCCATCACCGCCATGGCGCAGTGATCTGGCCCATCGTCAAGGTCATCACGCCGGGCGTCGCGATCGGCACCTTTGCCGGGGCGCAACTTGCCAGCCTCATGGCGACGCGGCCGCTGGCGATCTTTTTTGCGCTCTTCATGAGTTATGTCGCCTTCCAGATGTTGGCGAACATCAAGCCCAAGCCGTCGCGGCAGTTGCCCGGCGTGCTGGGCATGTATGCGGTGGGCAGCGGCATCGGCGCGATTTCGGCCCTGGTCGCGATTGGCGGCGGCTCGCTCTCCGTTCCATTCATGACCTGGTGCAACATCAAGATGCACCATGCCATCGGCACTTCGGCGGCGATCGGTCTGCCCATCGCCGTGGCGGGCACGGGTGGCTACCTGCTCGGCGGCCTGCGCGTCACCGACCTGCCTCCCGGCAGCTTCGGTTACATCTACCTGCAGGCCTTGGCTGCCTGCGTGGCGATGAGCATGCTGACCGCGCCGCTCGGCGCCAGAGCCGCACACAGCCTGCCCGTGGCGACGCTGAAAAAGATCTTTGCCGGCGTGATCCTGCTACTGGTGGCCAAGATGGTGCACGGCCTGCTTTGAGCATTTTCCCGTGACCCCGCTGCTGCATCATGTGGACCGGATCACCAACAGCCGCAATCGCGGTGCTGTCGAGGCGGCCGTGGTCACGGCGATCAACGAGATTCTCGGAGCGACGCGTACCGAACTGCACAAGGTCTTCATGCCGCCGGGCGAGGTGCTGGTCGGGTTAGCGGCCGAGATTGACGTTGGCGCGGCGGCCGGGGCGCGGACCTATGGCGAAGATTTTTCCTGGCCGGAGCAAGTCTGCTCGATCGAACACAGTCCCCACTTCCAGGTGTGCCTGGGCGGTGACGCCCCGCGCCAGGAGCGGCTGCCCGACGGCACCGCGCGCATCATTGTGCCGATCGACAATGCACTGCACGAACCCGATGCGTTTTTGCTGATCTTGCGGTCCGCGGCGCTGACGGCTTTCGAAATCGAGATCGTCCAGGGTTTTGTCAGGCTGCTGAAAAATTGCCTGGCTCTGCTCGATTACGGCGAGACCGATGCGATCACCGGCTTGCGCAACCGCAAGGCCTTCGATGCGTGCCTGGCCAGGATTCTGGCCAACCTGTCCGCGACGGATGATGAAGCGGCAGCCGCCCTGCCACACCCGTTGCCGTACTCCGGGGTGCAACCGGCGGCGCGCCACCACTGGCTCGGCGTGATGGACATTGACCGTTTCAAGCCGATCAATGAGCGCTGGGGTCGCCAGGTCGGCGACGCGGTGCTGGTACAGGCAGCCCAGTTGATGCGCGAGAGTTTTCGGATTCAGGACAAGCTGTTTCGCTTTGGCGGCGCGGAATTCGTCGCCCTGCTGCGGCCCGCCGAGTTTCCCCACGTCATGGCGACTTTCGAAAGATTCCGCGCCCTGATTGAGGCCTTCGATTTCCCCCGGGTCGGCCGCATCACCGTCAGCATTGGTTTCTCAAACATCGGGCGCGGCGCTACGCCGTCGGCCATCCGGGACAACGCCGACGCGGCTCTCACCTGGGCCAAAGAGCATGGCCGCAACCAGTGCCACGCCTATGAAACCCTCGTCGCGGAAGGTAAACTGGCGCGGCGCGTGGCCGCTGTCTCGGAAAGCGAATCCTTTTAGCGCGAAATACGAAATTTGACGCCGCGTTCATTGACGAGCGCAGCGAACAAACTTCGACCCCCGCCTCGGGGCTGGGGGCGGGGGGGGCATGGGAAGGGCCTGACTTTCATGACGCGGGGTGATGTTTCACGCATCATGAAAGTTGGGCCGAATCGGCCCAGCGCAGGATGGGCGCCCACTGTTCCTGGTCCTGGGCACTACGGGAAGCGGGCAGGTCGAAGATCGTCAGGCCATGCGCGGCGGCTTGCACATAGTTTTGCGTGTCACGCAGGTGGGCGATCACCGGCAGGCCGGTATCCACCAGAAACCGCTCCAGCTCACCGGCCGCGCGCGTGCGCGCATCGACCCGCATGCCGACCACGGCAATCTCGATCTGCTGTTTGCGCACGCGCTTTTCCTCGAGCAAGGCGTCGAGAAAGTGACGCGTGGCGAGAATGTCGAACAGCGAAGGCTGCACGGGCACGATAACGCGGCCGACAAATTTCAGCACCTGGGCCAGTTTCTTGCCATGCAGTCCCGCCGGCGTATCGAGCACGACATGCGTGGCATCCTTCGGCGGGCGCGCCGGCTGGCCGGGCTGAATATCCCAGGTGGCGATGAACGGCAGCGTCGGCGCGCGCAGTTGCATCCAGGCGCGCGACGACTGCTGGCGGTCGATGTAGCCCAGCATGACGCGCCCCCCCCACCGCGCCAGCCAGCCGGCCAGGTTGGTCGCCAGCGTGCTCTTGCCCACGCCCCCTTTCGGGTTGGCGATCATGCAAACTTTCATGGTAGTTACTTCCACCTCCGTGCATGAAATCCGCAAAAAGCAAATAACGCCCCCCACCCCCAGCCCCCGCCCCGCGGCGGGGGTCGAAGTTTGTTCGCTGTGCTCATGGAGTTACCCGGCGTCTAATGTCGTATTTCACGTTAATTTGCATGGCACTCAAGGAATCAAGATTGTCGAGCCGGTCGTCTTGCGCGCGGCGAGGTCGGCGTGGGCCTGTGCGACATCTTTCAGCGCATAGGTCTGATTGACCTCGATCTTTACCCGGCCGCTCACCACCATGTCGAACAGTTCCTGCGCGCTTTGCACCAGATCGGCGCGCTTGGCGATATAGGTAAACAGCGACGGCCGCGTCAGGAACAGCGAGCCGCGCTTCGACAATTCCTGCGTATCCACGGGCGCCACCGGCCCCGCCGACTGGCCGAAGGTCACCATCATACCCAGCGGGCGCAGGCAGTCGAGCGATTTCATGAAGGTGTCGCCGCCGACCGAATCGTACACGACCGGCACGCCGACCTCCCCCATTCCGCCGGTAATCTCCTTGACCCGCTCGACAAAGTTCTCGCGCGTATAGACGATGGGGTGATCGCAGCCGTGCGCCCTGGCCAGCGCCGCCTTCGCGTCCGAGCTGACCGTGCCGATCACCGTGGCGCCCAGCGCCTTGGCCCACTGGCAGACAATCAGGCCGACGCCGCCGGCGGCCGCCTGGATCAGGATGGTGTCATTGGCTTGAACCCGAAATGTGCGCCGCAGCAGATATTGCGCCGTCATGCCCTGCAGCATCATCGCGGCGGCCGTCTTGAAGTCGATGGCATCCGGCAGTTTCACCAGCCGGTCGGCGGGCAGGTTGCGCGCCTCGGCGTAAGCCCCCGGGGGGCCGCCGGCATAGGCGACGCGGTCGCCGACCCGGACTTCCGTGACGGCGCTGCCGACCGCCTCGACCACGCCGGCGCCTTCCAGCCCGAGGCCGCTCGGCAACTGCAGCGGATAGCGGCCGCTGCGGAAATAGATGTCGATGAAATTGAGGCCCACCGCCGCGTGACGCACGCGCGCCTCGTTGGGCGCGGGCTCGCCCACGCTGACCTCTTCCCAGCGCATGACTTCGGGACCGCCGGTTTCATAAATGCGGATGGCGTGACTCATGTTTTTTTCCTCGTGGGCGAATGTTGCAAGGGCAGACGCGACAAGCTACCTTGCCTGCGGGAGAAATTCAATACTTGTCGACCGGCTGGGCCGGCCGGCCCGCGCATGGGGTCAGAGAAACAGGTTCTTGCCGTTCTTGATGAAGCTGAAGGCGTAGGCTTCCTGTCCCTCGGGGTATTCCTTGGTCTGGACGCAGCAGGGCGCCGCCTGGTAGCGCAGGTCGGTGGCCAGCTGCCCGGCGTTGCGGCTGGCGCCCTCGGTCAGGCGGTTGCCCGGGTAGGCGTTCATGAGCAGTTCGTAGGGCCGCCGTGCGGCATTCGCCATGCGCACGGCACCGACCATCGGCAGACCGACCAGGGTCAGGTCGCCGGCCACCGACGCGACATGGCAGGGGCCGGCGTCGATGCCGATGGACAGCCCGACGCCGCTCGGCATGTTGCGCAGATTGGCGAGAAAGGCCGGGTAATAATAGCTACGGAAGCTTTCCATGACGGTGGCCGAGAAGGTCAGGACAGTTTCCATCTGCGCGGCAAAGCCTTCGTCGACCAGCCAGTAGCAGATGAAGCCGTCGCCGGTGAACTTGTCGAACCAGCCGTTGTGATAGCAAAGCACGGTGCGGAATTCGCCGACGAAGTCGTCAAGGATGTTGGCGAATTGCAGGATGTCGATCGACTCCTTCATCACTGAACTGGAGCGGCGGATGTCGGCCGTCATCACAATGGCTTCGACCGGCAGGCGCTCGGTGATGGCGCGGCGAATCCGCGGTGCAACGTCGGTGCGCGTCGGATCGAAACGGTCGCGCGGCGCATGCCGCTGCAACTGCCGGTCGACTTGCGCGCCGTGCAGGTCCTGAATGACCTCTTGCAGATGTTCAATGACGTTGATGCGGTCCATCGCGGGGGGCGCTTGAATGCCCATGCTCATGGCGGGGTGGATAGCTTAACACTTTGGTGGCAAGTCGTGCTCGACTTCCAGTAAAAGTCGGCGCTGGCGGGACGGCGTCAGTTGTCCCCCGCCAACCAGAGGGCGGCGTCAATCCGTGGCGTCCGGCGTGATGCGGCCGGCCAGATAGCGCTCGAGGTGGCGGTCGGTGATGTTGATGTGGCTGACAAACCAGTCCAGCAACAGGAACTGACAGCGGAAGGCCAGGCGTAATGAGGAGGTTTTGCCGTGATGGATTTCCGCCGCGAAGATGTCGAGAAACTCGCGAAACTTTTCGTGCTGCTGGCGGTGCTCGACAAACGGCGAATGCGGGTAGTCATGCGCCTGCATCAGGAGTTCCTCGGTGGCGAAATGTTCGGCCGTCCATTCGACCAGCTTGCCGACCAGGTGTCCGGCGGCGCCGGGTGAGTCCTGTTGCAGGGCTTCCGAGAGGGCGACGATCTGGCTGAAAATCGCCTGGTGCATGCCATCCAGCCCGGCCAGGCCCAGCAGGTATTCCGGATGCCAGTGCGTGGCGCTGTCGGTTTCGCCGGCTTCGCCCGGATGGACGCTGCCGCGAATGTTATGGGCCTGACGGCAACGCTGCCAATACACCGCCGCCGGCGTGTCGCCCGGGTTGTGTTCCAGGCAGTCGCCGAACAGGGTCAGCGCATCCTCCATGCGACGGAAGTGGTAGTGGGCGAGCGCATTTTCAAAGGTGTCCAGGCTGGCCAGCTTGGCCGCCTTGAGCGGCGCCGGATCGGCGTCGAAGACCTCGTAGATCGATTGCGCCAGGTGCTTGCCGCGCACGCGCACGCGATCGATGAAGCGGATCGAGAAATCGGCGGGGTGGCGAATGCTGTTGAGCGTGTGCTGGGTGATCAGGATCGGCGTCTGGTAGGTCTTGGTCAGGGCCTCGACGCGCGACGCCAGGTTGACGGCGTCGCTGATCACGGTGACCTCCATGCGGCTCGCGCCGCCAATCACCCCCAGCATCAACAAGCCGGAATTCATGCCGATGCCGATCTTCACCTCGCTGGCGCCGCGCCGCTCCGGGTGGTCCGGCGGCAGTTTGGTGAGCAACTGGGTACGCTGGGCATTGAAATGATTGAGTTCGGCCAGCATGCTGATTGCCGCGGCGAGGGCGTCATCGCCCCGCGCCGGGAACAGCGCCATGACCGAATCGCCGATGTATTTGTCGATGAAGCCGCCGTGCGCCAGCACCACCGGCTCCATGAAGCTCAGATAGGCGTTGATGAAATCGAAGCACTGCTGCGGCGACATGCGTTCCGACATCGAGGCGAAGCCGCGAATATCGGAGAACAGGATCGTCATTTTCTTTTCGGCCTGGTTGCCCCAGTCGACGTCGAGAATGCTTTCCTTGCCCAGCAGTTCGAGGAGTTGCGGGGGAACGAAGCGCGCATAGGCCGCCTGCACCTGGGAGAGCCGCCGTTCGACCCCCTGGCGGGTGGCCACCTCGGCTTCCATGCGTGCGCGCTGGCGCCGCAATTCGTCATCCGGGCGGGCGGCTTGCAAGGGGTTGGCGTTGATATCCATGGTGCCGGGCTTGGTCATTTGCCCCATTGTATGCAAAACAGAAAAGACTTTTGCTTTGACAATCAAAAAGAAACGGCTAGAATGCGCGCCTTTCTGCTTCAACCCATCCATTCAGGAAATTCGCATGCCCGGTATTCGTGTCAAGGAAAACGAGCCTTTCGAGGTTGCCATCCGCCGCTTCAAGCGCACCATCGAGAAGGCCGGTACGCTCACTGAATTGCGTTCAAGAGAGTTTTACGAAAAGCCCACCTCCGAGCGCAAGCGCAAGTTGTCCGCTGCCGTGAAGCGCCATCACAAGCGCATCCGCAGCCAGCTCCTGCCGCCGAAGATGTATTAATTCACTGGCCGCCTGCACCACGGCAGGCAGACCTGATTGAGCAGCAGGCGCTAGTAGCCGATACCGCCCCGGTGACCACTGCGGGCGGTTTTGTCATTTCTGGTTTCGGAGAATGAGATGTCCTTGAAAGCCCGCATCATCGAAGACATGAAACTCGCCATGAAGGCGAAGGAGGCCGCCCGCCTCGGCGCCATCCGTCTGCTGCTGGCTGCCATCAAGCAGCGCGAAGTGGATGAGCGCATCGAACTTGACGATGCGGCGGTCATCGCCGTCATCGAAAAGATGCTGGAGCAGCGCAAGGATTCGATTACCCAATACGAGGCCGCCAAGCGTCAGGATCTGGCCGATGCAGAGAAATTCGAGATCGAAGTACTGACGGCGTACATGCCACAGGCCATGAGCACCGATGCAGTCGCGGCGATCATTGCCGAAGCGCTTGCCGCTTCCGGCGCAACATCTCCGGCGGACATGGGCAAGGTGATGGCGCTGGTCAAGCCGCGGATTGCCGGACGCGCCGACATGGGCGAAGTCTCGAAGCTGGTCAAAGCGAAGCTGGCCTGATCGTCCAGCGGCGCATAATTTGCGCATGACTTGTCAATGATCCCGGACAGCTTTATTCAGGAACTGCTTGCGCGCGTTGATATCGTCGACGTCGTCGAGCGCTACGTCCCGCTGAAAAAGGCGGGCGCAAATTACCAGGCCTGCTGTCCGTTTCACTCCGAAAAAACCCCTTCGTTTACCGTCAGTCCGGCCAAGCAGTTTTTTCACTGTTTCGGCTGTGGCGCCCACGGCAGCGCCGTGGGCTTCGTCATGCAGTATGCCGGGCTCGGATTTGTCGAGGCCGTGGAGGAGCTTGCCAATAGCCTCGGCATGCCCGTGCCGCGCGAGGCTGGCGCGCACTCACAACAAAAGGCGCGCCAGGCGCCACTGACCGAGCGCATGGCGCTGGCCGCGCGTTTCTACAAGGAACAGCTCAAGGCGTCGGGCAAGGCCATCGACTACCTCAAGGGGCGTGGCCTGACGGGCGAAATCGCCGCGCGCTATGGCCTGGGCTACGCGCCTGAC
>JAUXNZ010000081.1 GCA_030682595.1 Rhodocyclaceae bacterium
TCTCGCCCCGCCGGAGAATGGCCGCCGGCGGCACGGTAAGCTTTTGCGCCGTGCCAACGACGAAATGCACCCGTGCCGCCATGCCCGGCACGATGCCGCGCAGAGCTTCAGTATCGTCAGGCAAATACACCCGGGCAGTCGCCGTGTGGCTTTTTGCATCCACCGTCGGCAAGATCTCGATGCGGGCGCCGTCCAGCCAGCGCCGACTTTCGGGAAACTCGATCCGCGCCGTCGTGGCGCGTTGCGCTTCCTTCAGTCTGAACTGGGGAATATTGGCGATGGCACGCAAGCCCCTGGGCTCGAACAGCGTCACCAATGGCCGGCCGGGAGCGGCCAGTTCGCCCAACTCGGCATGGCGTTCGGCAACAATGCCGGCGATGGGTGCGGTCACGGCCGCATGCGAAACCCCTGCGCCCGCCGCTGCCGCCTGGGCGCGCGCCGACTTGAGATCGGCCTCGGCTTTGTCGAGCGCGGCCTGGCTGACGAATTTTTGCTTGAAAAGATCCTGGGTGCGCTGGAAATTCGCTTCGGCCTGCGCCAGTTGCGCGCGCGCGGCAGCGGCAGTTTCGCCAGCCTCGCGGGCGTCGATCCGCATCAGCAGTTGCCCGGCGCGGACGCGCTGACCCGCCTCGACCAGCACCTCGACGATGCGGCCCGAAACCTGCGTCGCCACCGTGGCCTGCCGCGTCGCTTCGAGAACCGCCTCGGCGGGCAGGGTAAGCTGCACTGTACGCAGCTCGATGGTGCGCGTGGCTGCGGATTCTGCCAGGGCGGGGGTCAATGACGCCACGGCCAGGCAGACTACGGCGGCAGCCCGCACGGCCGAAAAGAATCGCCCGTTCTGGCTCGGGGTGTGGGGAGAGGTTTTCATAGGTTATATAAGTAAGCTCTGATATACCCTTTTCAAGGCCTCACTCAGGCTGGATTGCATGCTCCGCCATCGCGTCGATCACGTTACCGACTTCGCCGACGCAGGCCGCCACCGTGATGCTGATGCCGGGGAAGCGCTCCAGCGCATTGGCAATCAGTTCCGGCAGATCCTTGAGCACATGTCGCCCCGGCGCGAAAAATATCGGCACCACCCTGATTTCATTCACCCCGCGCGCCGCCAGACACTCGATGCTGGTTTCCAGCGGCGGCTGGGTCAGTTCAAGAAAACCGATTTCCACCGGCACTTCCGGCTGCCGCGCCTCCACCACCGCGCGAATGCGCCGGAAGGGCTCGATGTATTCCGGATTGCGGGCGCCATGGCCAAACAGGATGATTCCCTTCATGCCTTCTCCTTGTCGAGTTCATTCCAAATGTTGCGACAGTGCGTTTCCTTGACCTTCCAGGCGGCGGCTGCACCACCCCAGGCGGCGCAGGCAATCAACAGCAGGCCCCAGCGATAATCCTCCGGCGCGTAAATCCGCACGCCATTCGCCACCAAACCCGTCCAGCGCTGATCCATGATCCAGCCGACCGCCGGCTGCAGCAAAGCTCCCATCAGAAAACCGCCCATATTGGTCACCGAGGTCGACATGCCGGACAAGGCCGGCGGATTCACTTCCTTGGCACAAGCCCAACTGAGGGTGAAACTCGCCGTCATCAAGCCCATCAAGCCAAATAGAGTATAGGTAGCAACCAGCGGCAACGCCATGCCCGACAACCATACCAGCCAGATCGCTCCATATATATGCGAGCTGACGAGGATTACCGGCTTCCGGCGCCGTAGCCGGTCGGAAAGCATGCCGACGAGCAGGCAACCGACGGCGAAACCGGCGAAATAGAGCGATAAATGGGCGGTGGCGGTGGCGCGGCTCATGCCCAGGCCCTGAATGAGGAAGGGCGTCGCCCACAGGCCGCCAAAAGCGAAGAAGCTGCCGGACAGCCCCATGTTGACGAAGACCGTCGGCCAGGTGGCGCGGTTCTTCACCACCCGCAGCAGACCGGTCAATACGACTGTTCTATCAAAAGCCGGGGCTTCATCCGGCTTTCGGTGAAGGCTAACCGGCGCAAGCCGGTTAAGCGCGTCAGCGCGGCCGGAACCAAAAGTCGGCGCTGGCAGGACGGCGCCGCCCTTGGCCGACGGCCGGTCGCGCACCAAAATCCAGGCCAGTATGCCGAGGGCAAGCGAAACAATTCCCACACCGACAAACACCCCCCGCCAGCCGGTCGCCTGCGCCAGCGCCGAGAGTGGCGCGCCGGCCAGCACCGATCCAAGATTGCCGATCAGCATCGACACCCCGACAACGGTGGCGAAACGCTGTTCCTCGAACCAGACGGCGATCAGCTTGAGCATGGCGATGAAAGTCACCGACACACCCAGCCCGATCAGGGTGCGGCCGACCAGCGCGGCATCGAGGCTGTCCGCCATGCCGAACAACAGGCTGCCGCCCCCGGCGACCATGCCGCCGAGCAACAGAATGCGTCGCGGCCCCAGCGTATCGACCAGAATGCCGGTCGGCACCTGCATGATTGTGTAGACATAGAAGTAGGTGGCGGCCAGCACGCCGAGCGAAGCCGCCGAGGTCTGGAACGCCGCCGCCAGATCCTGGGCAATGCCGGCCGGCGCGAACCGCTGAAAGAAGGACAGCACATACGCCGCCACCACTACCGCCAGGATGATGAGACGGCGGCGTTTTTGCTCGGGCGAGAAGTCGGTCGGCGGTGCGGTCATCGGCGGATTGTAATCAGTAACTTCGCGCCATACCGTTATCATTCGACATATGTATCAAACGCTGCTGCTGATCTTTGTGCTCTTGACCGCCGCCGTTATCGCTCTGACCGTGGCGCGACGCTTTCGCCTGCCGGCGATGCTGGCCTACCTGGTTGTCGGCATCGCGCTCGGGCCGCATGGACTCGCCGCCCTCAAGGGAGGCCACGATGTCGACGCCATTGCCGAGTTCGGCGTGGTATTCCTGATGTTTTCGATCGGGCTCGAATTCAGCCTGCAACGGCTGAAGTCCATGCGCCAGCTGGTATTCGGCTTTGGTTCCGCGCAGCTGGCCCTCACCGCTGGAGCGGTGATGCTGATCACCTGGTTCGGCTACGACCAGGGCTGGCGCAGCGGCTTGGTCGTCGGTCTGGCAGTAGCCATGTCCTCCACGGCCATCGTCGCCAAGATGCTCTCCGAACGTTTCGAACTGCATTCACGCTCGGGCCGCCAGACCATGGGTGTGCTGTTGTTTCAGGACATCGCCGTGGTGCCCTGCCTGATCCTGCTCCCGGCCCTGGCGCAGTCGGCCGATGAGCTGCCGCGCTCCCTGGCGATCGCCCTCGCACAGGCCATCGTGGTGCTTTCCATCCTGATCTGGGTTGGTCAGCGCTGGATTCGCCGCCTCTACGACACCGTGGCGCACCAACGCTCGGAAGAGCTGTTCGTGCTGGCCACGCTCTGGCTGGTCACCGGACTGGCCTACGCCACCGGCTACGCCGGCCTGTCGCTGGCGCTGGGCGCCTTTGTCGGCGGCATGCTGATTTCCGAGACCATCTACCGTCACCAGGTCGAGGCCGACATCCGCCCCTTCCGCGACATCCTGCTCGGGCTGTTCTTCGTCACGGTCGGCATGATGCTCAACCTGGGCTTCGTTTTCGAGAATGCCCACCGCCTGCTACTCGCCGTGCTGCTCCTGGTCGCCGGCAAGGGCCTGGTGGTATTCCTCATCGCACTGACGGCGAAGAGTCCGCTCGACATCGCCCTGCGCACCTCGTCCCAACTGGCTCAGGCGGGCGAATTCGGCCTGGTGCTGATCGGTCTGGCCCGCGAGCTCAAGCTCGTAAGCGGCGACGTGTTCCAGCTCACGCTGGCGGCAATGCTGATCTCGATGTTCATCGCCCCCTTTCTCATCGAGCGGACAGCGCGCCTTTCTGGCCAGATAGCCCACGGTAACTGGTCGCACAAGGCCAAGGCCATCCACGATATCGCCGTCGCCGGCTTCGGCCTCGAAAATCACGTCATCATTTGCGGTTACGGCCGCACCGGCGGACGCATCGCCCATTTTCTCGCCGACGAACATATCCCCTACCTCGCCATCGACGTCGATCCACAGCAGTTGAAGCGCGTGGTGCCGGGTGACGGCAAGCTGGTATTCGGCAGCGCCGACCGCACTGAAGTCCTGCTGGCGGCCGGCCTCGCCCGCGCCCGCGCACTGGTGGTGGCCTACCCGGACGTGCATTCGGCGGAACGCGTGGTGCGCAAGGTGCGGGAAAGCCGGCCCGACATCCCCATTGTGGTGCGGGTGCCTGACGAAACCGGAGTGGCGCAGCTAAAGGCCGCCGGGGCGACCGAAGTCATTCCCGAGGTGCTGGAGGGCAGCTTGATGATCGCCGCCGAAACCCTCACCCAGGTCGGCGTCCCGATGGAACGCGCGCTGAATCATGTCCGCACCGCGCGCGTCGCGCGTTATGCCTCACTGCGTGAGTATTACAAGAAACAGTGATCAGGCCAGCAGGTGGTGCTGGTGTTGGCCCTTGACGACTTTGTCGTCGCGAAACCGGAAGTCCATGCAGCGGTTCCACAGTTCGCTGGCGCGTCCCCGGACCAGGCGACCGGCCAGTTCGAGGATCTCCATCAACTCGGCGTGACCGCGACTACGCACGTCAGGGCTGACCGAGCGCTCGAAAAAAACGTCGTGATACAGACACTTCTGGGAGAACAGGGCCTCCAGGCCCTCACTCTCACTCAAGGTCATGACGACGAGGTCTTCCGCCTCGGGGTGCGCATGCTGCCACTGCTCTACCGTTTCGACGTCGGTATTGATAACCCAAGAGTACTTTTCGGGAGAACCAGGGCTGACGAAATTGATGCGGGCGTACATTTTGTTGCCTCCGATGTATTGTTCTGGTTGCTGCTACAGGTGCAGTAACGCAGCTTCCCCACGCCGGGATGACAAGAATTACGCCTCTTCGACAATCACCAGATGAACACGATACGGCCCATGCGCCCCGAGCACGATGGTCTGCTCGATATCGCCTGTCCTGGATGGCCCGGAAATGAAATTGACGGCACGCGGCAGGCTGCCCAGCTCGGTCCGGGCCAGGTTCCAAGCATCTTCCATGCCGGGCACGATGCGGCTCATCGGCACCAGCGCTATATGGGTCTCGGGCAGCAGACTCACCGTCGCGGGGTGATCGGGCGCTGAGCAGGCCATCAAGGTGCCGGTTTCGGCAATGGCGCAAAAGCAGCCGGTGATACCGACCAGATCGCTATCCACCGCCCCGCGCGGCGCGACTTCGATACCGGCGGCACGCCAATCCAGTCCGGCCAGGCTCGGCCAAATGACGACGCGTAGCGGCAAATTCATCCCGTCCAGGTAGCGGGCAACGGCGGCCGGCGCGTCGACCAACGTCGGCACGCTGTCGAGGGTGCTTGATTGTGCCAGCGATTTGTCGCGAAACCATGCCACCAGCGCCGACTTTTCCACCGGCACGGCAGGGCGCGGTCCTTGCGTACGTGCAGCGAGCGTTGCGTCGATGGCGGCCCGCGCCGGTGCGGCATTGGTTGCGTTGCGATCAAGGCGGGCACGCACGCGGCCGAGGATGTCTTCTCTACTGCTCATGGCTGGTTTTCCCTTGCGGCATACAGTTCGCGAAAGGTTTTGCCCTCCGGCGCGGGAAAGTCGCGACCCAGGGTCCATTCCGGCGCGACGCTCAACACAGCGATACGATCACGGTCGCCGGCCAGCCACTTGAGGTAGCGCACCCCCAGCCAGGAACCCAGCGCATACAGCGGCGGGCTGACCGCCACCCTGGCCCAGATTTTCAGGGCGAAGCGCTCGAACCAGGGCCGCAGATGTTTTTCGACCTGTTTTTCGCGCAGTTTGCGCAACAATTCAGGCAGCGGGATCATCACCGGACAGACCACGCCACACTGGTTACATAGTGTGGCGGCTTGCGGCAGGTCGATGGCGTTTTCCAGTCCGGTATACAGCGGGGTGAGCACCGAACCCATCGGGCCGGGATAAACCCAGCCATAGGCGTGGCCGCCGATAGTTTGATAAACCGGGCAGTGGTTCATGCAGGCGCCGCAGCGAATGCAGCGCAGCATGTCCTGGAATTCGGTTCCCACGACATCGGCGCGGCCGTTATCGACGAGGATGAAGTAAAGATGTTCCGGGCCATCAAGCTCTGCAGGCGTCTTCACGCCAGTGAGCACTGACACATAGTTGGAGATCGACTGGCCGGTGGCCGAGCGCGGCAACAGGCGCAGCAAGAGCGTCAGGTCTTCGAGCGTCGGCACCACCTTCTCGATACCGGTGATGACCACATGGACGCGCGGCAGGGTGGTCACCATGCGGCCGTTGCCCTCGTTGGTGACGAGCGCCACCGATCCGGTTTCGGCGACGAGAAAGTTGCCGCCTGAGATGCCCATGTCGGCGGTGAGAAAGTGCTCGCGCAGCACTTCGCGGGCCTCGCGCGTCAGGGCCGGAATCTCGGTCTTGCGTGGTGTTTTGTGCACCTGATGGAACAGATCCGCGACTTCATCGAGACTTTTGTGCACCACCGGCGCGATGATGTGCGATGGCGGCTCGTTGTCGTTGATCTGCAGGATGTATTCGCCGAGATCGGTTTCGATCGGCCGGATGCCGGCTGCCGTGAGCGCCATATTGAGGTTGGCTTCTTCGGAGAGCATCGACTTCGACTTGGCGGCTTTCTGCACGCCATGGCGTTGCCCGATTTCGGCGACATGGCGACAAATCTCGTCGCCGTCCTTCGCCCACAGAACGGTGGCGCCGCGCGCCGTCGCGCTTTCTTCAAATTTTTCGAGCCAGAGATCGAGGTTTTCCAGCACCCGGTTGCGGATGTTTTTGGCCGCCTCGCGGGAGCCCTCGAAGTCGTCGATTTCCTTGATGGCAATGGCGCGCTTGTCGACAAACTTGCCCTTGGCGGTCTTGAGGTTGGCTTGCAGCACCGGGTTGGCCAGCGATCCGGCGGCATTGGCCTTGAAGTGGCGGGAGCGGCTTTCCATGGCTTTAGTTTTTGGCCGTCAGCACTTCGGCGATATGCCTGACCTGCGTCGTTTCGTCACCCAGGCGGCGCAGCTTGCCCTCGATGTTGAGCAGACAGCCGAGGTCGCCGCCGACGATGGTTTGCGCACCGGTAGCACAGGCATTGCCGCACTTCTTTGCGGCAATTGCCGCGGAAATCTCGCCAAACTTGACCGAGAAGGTGCCGCCGAAACCGCAGCATTCCTCAGCCGCATCCATTTCTTTCAGTTCGACACCCGGCAGTTTGGCCAGCAGGTCGCGCGGCTGTTCCTTGATGCCCATGCTGCGCAAACCGGTACAAGAGTCGTGATAGGTGACGCTACCGGAGAAGTTGCCGGGCAAAGTCCCGATGCGGGCGACATTCACCAGAAAATCGGTAAGTTCGTAGACCCGGCCGGCCAGTTCCACGGCGCGCGCATGCCATTCCGGCTCGTCGGCCAGAATGACCGGATATTCGTTGCGGATCTGGTCGGCGCAGGATCCGGACGGCACGACGACATATGCGCTGCCGACGAACTCGTCGATGACTTTTTTCGCCAGCGCCGCCGCCGCGGCACGGTCGCCACTGTTCCAGGCGGGCTGACCGCAACAGGTCTGGCCGGCCGGGACGATCACATTGCAGCCGGCGGCTTCCAGCAGTTCGATGGTGGCAAAACCGATGCGCGGACGCATCAGATCGACCAGGCAGGTCACAAATAGGGCAACACGCATATTGCGGCAGTCTCCATCCTTGTCGTGGGTTATGTCGGCGGCTTGCTTTGCGCCTGCCCAAAAGATCGGCGTTGGCGGATTTTTTGGCTTCCTGCCATCGCCAAAAGTCGGCGCTGGCGGGACGGCGGCATCAGCCCCTGAATGTACCCTGGGCGCTGGCCAGACTTTCCATCCAGCGCTTGATGCGGTTGGCGTCACCGACGCGGGTGAGCTTGCCCCAGGAATCGAGCAGCACGATGATGGTCGGCTTGTTGTTGAGCCAGGTCAGCATGACCAGGCATTTGCCCGCCTCGCTGA
This sequence comes from Rhodocyclaceae bacterium, assembly GCA_030682595.1. GTDB lineage: Bacteria > Pseudomonadota > Gammaproteobacteria > Burkholderiales > Rhodocyclaceae > Sulfuricystis. Next base: position 7,977 of record JAUXNZ010000081.1, read on the forward strand.
TGTAACCGGTCTTCGACAGGCCGATGTGCCATCCCTCGTTCTTCACCAGCGCATTGGTGTTGCGGAAAGTCTGCGGACGCCCTTTCACCGCCACCTGATGTTCTTCCATGGTGGAAAACTCACGGATCAGCGGGTATTGATGGGCGGCATCGACCATCTTGACGAGGTCGTGCGCGCTGGCAACATTCGCGGCCGTCAATCCGGTCGGATCGGCAAAGCGGGTGTCGGTGAGGCCAAGCGCTCGCGCCTTGTGGTTCATGGCGGCGACAAAGGCCTCGCGCCCGCCCGGGTAGTGGCGCGACAGGGCCGACGAAGCGCGGTTTTCAGAGGACATCAGGGCCAGCCGCAGCATCTCCTCGCGCGTCAGTTGGGTGCCGACCGTCAGCCGTGAATGCGTACCTTTCAGAAGGTCGATATCATCCTTGCCGATCGTCAGGATTTCGGCCAGATTTGGCTCTGCATCCAGCGCCACCATCGCCGTCATCAACTTGGTGATCGAAGCGATCGGCACGACGGCATTGCCATTCTTTTCATAAAGAATTTCGCCGCTGGCCTGGTCGATCACGACTGCAACCGCGGAGCCGAGTTTCGGCATCACGCCGTCCTCTTGCTCAGCGACAGCCGCCGTGGTCCTGACCGGGGCGGGCTTGGCTTTTTTGGCGACGACCGGCTTGGCGGACTTCTTGCTGGCGACTGGCTTGGCGGCTTTCTTGCTGGCAACCGGCTTGGCGGCTTTTTTGCTGGCGACCGGTTTCTTTTCCGGGGTAGCGGCAGATGCGAAATTCACCGCGCCCACGGCGAGACTCGCCATTACAAGTAACGCCAGCAAACTCTTGGGTGTCGATTTCATGGGCAAGGGGCTAAAGCCAATAAATTCTCGGGCGCCAATCTGCCAGCGCAGCGAGATCACCTAAAACATTAAATCCAATTGGATGCATAACGGATTTAACCCATTTGAATTAAGTAATTGCACGCATATCCTACACCAATCTCTCACGTTTTCACATTTTTTTCAGCCAACCGCGCTCGCATGACCATGCGCCACCTCAACCGACAGCAGCGCGGTCATATTGACGATACGCCGCACGGTGGCGGTCGGGGTCAGGATGTGCACCGGACGCGCCGCCCCCAGCAGCAGCGGACCGACGGTCAGGCCATCGCCGGCTGCGGTTTTCAGGAGATTGAAGGCGATATTGGCGGCATCGAGCGTCGGCATGATGAGCAGGTTGGCCGGACCGGACAGGTTGGCGCGAGGAAAGACCTGGCGGCGGATGTCGGGGTCGAGCGCGGCATCGCCGTGCATTTCGCCATCGACTTCGAGTTCGGGCGCCTGCGCGCGCAGCAAGGCCAGCGCGGCGCGCATCTTTTGCGCCGTCGGCGTGTCTTCGGTGCCAAAACTCGAATGGGACAGCAGCGCCACCTTGGGGACAATGCCGAAACGCCGCACTTCCTCGGCCGCCAACTGGGTCATCTCGGCGATCTGGGCGGCGGTCGGATCATAGTTGACATAGGTGTCGCCGATGAACAGGGTGCGATTCGGCAGAATCAGCATGTTCATTGCGTAGAAATTGTCAATGCCGGGGCGCCGCCCAATGGCATCGGCAATGTAGGGCAGGTGCAGCGAATGCTTGCCGAAAGTGCCGCAAAGCATGGCATCGGCGTAATTGTGGCGCACCAGCATGGCGCCGATCAGCGTGGTGCGACGGCGCATCTCGCGCTTGGCGTACTCGGCGCCGATACCCTTGCGACAGGTTAACTCATAATAATCCTGCCAGAGCTCCTTGTAGCGCGGGTCGGAATCGGGATTGATCAGTTCGAAGTGTTCGCCGGCACGAATGCGCAGGCCCTGACGGGCGATATGCATGTCGACGACTTCCGGCCGGCCGATCAGGATCGGCTTGGCCAACCCCTCATCGACGACGACCTGTGCGGCGCGCAGCATGCGCTCGTCCTCACCCTCGCAAAACACGATGCGCGCCGGCTGCAATTTGGCCGCGGTAAACACCGGCTTCATGACAAAGCCGGAGTGGTAGACGAACTCGTTGAGCTGCTGGCGATACG
>JAUXNZ010000085.1 GCA_030682595.1 Rhodocyclaceae bacterium
CGGCACACAGTTCCATCCGGGCGACAACGTCGGCATCGGCAAGGACCATACTCTTTTCGCGAAAATCACCGGCACCGTGCAGTTTCTGGTCAAGGGCGCCAAAGAGCGGAGATATGTAAGCATCGTTCCCGTTGCCGCTAACCCGGCCGCTTCTGCCACATAAGTTCGACGGCCCGGACAAACAAAGCCCTGTCCTCCCGGATAGGGCTTTTTACTTTCCACCATGAAATTCTTCGACGAAGCCCTCATCTCTGTGACCGCCGGCAATGGCGGTAATGGCGCGGCCTCATTTCGCCGCGAAAAGTACATCCCCCGGGGCGGCCCTGACGGGGGCGATGGCGGTCGTGGCGGCAGCATCATCATCATGGCGGATCGCAACCTCAACACCCTGATCGATTACCGCTATACGCGCATCCATCGCGCCGAGCATGGCGGCAATGGACGCGGGGCTGATTGCTACGGCAAGTGCGGCAACGACATGATCCTCCGCGTCCCCGTGGGCACGGTGGTCACCGATGTCGAATCCGGCACGGTGCTGGCCGATCTGGATGCCGATGGCGCCAGCGCCCTGGTGGCCAAGGGTGGCCAGGGGGGCTTGGGCAACATCCACTTCAAGTCGAGCGTCAATCGCGCCCCGCGACAATGCACCCCCGGCGGGGCGGGCGAAGCGCGCGAACTGAAGTTCGAGCTCAAGGTCCTGGCCGATGTCGGCTTGCTGGGCTTGCCCAACGCGGGCAAATCGACTTTCATTCGCGCCGTTTCCGCGGCGCGGCCGAAGGTCGCCGATTACCCATTCACCACCTTGCAGCCCAATCTTGGCGTAGTGCGGGTGGGCGAAAACCAGAGCTTCGTTATCGCCGACGTTCCGGGGCTAATCCGGGGCGCCTCCGAAGGCGCCGGTCTGGGACATCGCTTTCTCAAGCACCTGCAACGCACCCGCATCCTGCTGCATCTGATCGACGCGGCGCCCTTTGATCCGCAAGTCGACCCGGTTGCCGATGCAGAGGCGATTGTCGAAGAGCTCAGGAATTACGATGAGGCGCTGTTTTTGAAGCCGCGCTGGATCGTCCTCAACAAGATCGACCTGATCCCGCCGGCCGAGCGTGAAGAAAGAATCCAGCTCCTGACCCGCGCACTGGCCGCCAGGGGTGAGTTGGCTGGGTCCGGGCCGTTGTTTGCCGTTTCTGCCGCAACGGGCGAGGGTTGTACCGCCGTGTGCCAGAAGATCATGCAGTTCCTGGAAGCCCCGGCGGATCATGCGTAAAACCATCGCGGCCAGCAAGCGGATTGTGGTCAAGGTGGGCAGCGCCCTGGTGACCAACAATGGCGCGGGACTCGCCACGGATTTCATTGCCGAGTGCGCCCGGCAAATTGCCATGCTCCACAGTTCCGGCCGGCAGATTGTTCTCGTGTCGTCTGGTGCCATTGCAGCCGGCATGCAGCGACTGGGCTGGGCCAAACGGCCCCACGCGATGCACGCCCTACAGGCCGCTGCCGCCGTTGGCCAGATGGGTCTGACGCAGGCCTACGAAACCGTATTTGCGCAACACGGGCTCAAATCGGCCCAGGTGCTACTGACCCACGAAGACCTGTCCGATCGCAACCGCTACCTCAATGCCCGGTCGACACTGAACACCCTGCTCGATCTGGACGTGGTGCCGATCATCAATGAAAACGACACGGTCGTCACCGACGAGATTCGTTTTGGCGACAACGATACGCTGGGGGCGCTGGTGGCCAACTTGATCGAGGCCGAGGCGCTGATCATCCTCACCGATCAGCAGGGACTATTTACGGCCGATCCCAGGCAGGACCCCAATGCCACATTGATCAGCGAGGGCGATGCCGAAAACAGGGATTTTGAAGCAATTGCCGGCGGCGCCGGCAGCGGCATCAGCAAGGGCGGCATGATCACCAAGATCCGCGCCGCGCAACGTGCCGCCCGGAGCGGTGCGCATACGCTGATCGTCGGTGGCCGGGAAACGGGCGCGCTGATCCGGGCCGCCAACGGCGACATGATCGGCACCTGCCTCAAGGCCAACACCTCACCCCTGGCAGCGCGCCAGCAATGGCTGGCGGACCACCTCCGACTGGCCGGTGCGGTCGTGATCGATGCTGGTGCCGTCAACGCGCTCAAGAGCGGGAAAAGCCTGCTGCCGATCGGCGTGCAGAGCATCGAAGGCGAATTCGGACGCGGCGCGGCGGTGGCCTGTCTCGATTCAAACCGGACAGAAGTCGCGCGCGGACTGATCAACTACGCCAGCACCGATGCCAAAAGAATCGTCGGACACGCCAGCCAGGACATCGAGAGCCTGCTCGGCTATCTGGATGAGTCGGAACTGATTCACCGCGACAATCTGGTGCTGGTTTAAGGGCCGCGCACCAGGCGCACAGGGGCGGCGGCGACGCTGTTGCCTGCGAGGGACATGCCGTGCGCGAAGCTCACGAACATCGCACCGCCCACATCGAGGGCGACGTAGGTGCCACTCCAGTAATAATCGGCGCGGGAGTTCGGAAAAAATCGCTCGTCGATCTTCTTCGGCTGCTCGGGGCGCAGCAGACTTTCAAGCTCTTCCGCGCTCGGCAGCCGCCAGTCGCTGAAACCGCACAGACGGCGCTTGTTCGTGGCGACAACATAGCCCGCGGTATCGCAGCTACCCTTGTGTGTGCAGCTACCGCCATCGGCGTAGCCGACCGGAAAGCCTTCGTCGCGTTTATTCTTGTCGTACCAGGTGTAGCTCCAGTCCTTGTCACCCGGTCCCTTGTCGTCGGTCTTGACTTCCCAGATCAGGCCGGTACCAGTATCGAGCACGCAGGGATGCGGACGGGGGCCGGCCTTCGGCACGGTTTTTTTACCCTTGGCATCGAGCGCCACATAGGGAGTGGATTCGGCCTGGCTAGAGACCGGCAGCAAGGCCAGGGGAAACGCGAGAGCGAGGATGCGCAGGCTGGGCGACATGGGTGGAAATCCAGAGAAAAGATGATCGGCGCAAGCTCTTCAGTGCGGCGCCTTCTTCGGTTCGGCGGGAGGTGACGGTGGCGGCATGCCCGTACCGCCGAGGCTGAGGTCCAGCTTTCTTGCGGCCGTCGCGACGGCTTGGGCAATGGCTTCGTGATGCTCCGTGTCCTTTGGCAGCAACTTCAGCAAACGCCGCCAGAAATGCAAGGCCTCGGCCCACTTTTCCTTCTGGAAGGCGGCCAGACCCGCCAGTTCCAGCGCCTTGGTTTCTTCGTAGCTGATTTCCAGGGCCTCCTGGACCAGTTCCAGCGGCCGCCCGTCGAGGCGGCCCAGTTTAAGGGCCATCGCTTCGGCATACTGGGCGATAATCTTCGCATCCTTGGGCGCCTGCGTCGTCGCCTTGCGCAACGCCTCTTCTGCCTCCGCATAGCGCTCGAACGCGATGTAGGCGCGACCCAGCGCATACCAGCCCTCCGGGTCGTTGGGCGTGGCTTTCAGCTTGTCCTCCAGCGCCTTGACCATGCCATCGACATCGTAATTCGATTGAGCCTGGGTCAGCGCTTGCTCCTTGAGAATGCCCGGGGCGCCGAGATAGAGGTACAGCCCCACGGTCAGCGCGGGAAGCACACCAAGCAAGCCCACCGTCGGCCAGCGGAGTTCCGCTCGCCGTCCCGCCAGCGCCGACTTTGTTGCCCCCCCCTCGCTCGCAACCCCGGCTCGCTGCCCCCCCTGGGGGAGCATCGGCTCGGGGCGGCCCAGCGCCGACTTTTGGCGCCACAGCGGCAGCAGCAAAAACAGCAGCGCGGCAACGATAAAAGCACCCACTCCGATCCACAGACTCATTCACTTGCTCCTTTGTTACGCAAACCCAGGGCTGCCAACAGGCCGCCCAGTGCCATCAGTAGCGCCCCACCCCACAGCCATCCGACGAAGGGCTTGAGATACAGCAGCATGCTCCAAACGCCGCCCGGCAGCGGTTCGCCCATGGCCACATAAACATCGCCGGCAAAGCCGTAGCGGATCGCTGCCTCGGTCATCGTCATCTGCGAGCTCCGATAGATGCGTTTTTCCGGCAAGAGCGTGGCGACTGCCTGCCCCTGTCGTTTCAATTCGATCGTTCCGCGCATCGCAGAATAGTTGGCAGCCGGCACCTCCTCAGCCCCACGGAAGACAAACTCATACTGACCGAGACTGGCGCTGTCGCCGGGCTGCATGGCGACGGTCTTCTCGCTCTG
>JAUXNZ010000095.1 GCA_030682595.1 Rhodocyclaceae bacterium
TTACCCGCACGTCGCCGATCAATTGCACATGTTTGCCTGCGCTGTCGAGGTGGGCTTCGCGGGCGGTGATGAGGGTGGGCGGCTGCCGGTGCCAGGTGAGTTGGGGAGACTGGATGACGGTGCTGTCGTCATCGGGGTAGTGGTGCATGCTGGCAGCGTGCAAGGTGTGCTGCAGCGCACCCTCGGGGTCAAAGCGGCGCACCGAGAAGTTTTCGATGATGTAATCCGGATCGTGCTGTGAATTGCCGTCGCTGAGAGAAGTGGTCGGGCGCGCGGCCTGCTCCAGCCAGAAGGTCGCGCCGGCCAGCAGGCCGACGATGATCAACGGGAATAGCCCCCACCCGGAAACACCGTTACGCGGCGCTCGCCCCCCCGGCGGGAAGGAGTCGCTGGGGGTGGCCCGGTGCGATTCCCGCGGATTGGCGGCGGGGCTGATGCGGCCGGGCATTTCAGTCCGCCAGATACGGCGCCATGACGCGCTGCCAGTTGCCCTGGGCGTGCAGGATCATTTCGCAGACTTCGCGGACCGCGCCGGCACCCGCCGGGGCGCGTGCGACATAATCGGCGTGCTGTTTCACCAGCGCGTGAGCATCCGGCACGCAGGCGGCAAAGCCGCAGGCGCGCAAGAGCGGCAGGTCGATCAGGTCGTCGCCCATGTAGCCGCACTGGGCGAAATCAAGATTTTCGCGCGCCAGCAGTTCCGCCATGGCTTCCCGCTTGTTTTCGACGCCCTGGCGGACCAGTTCGATGCCGAGATTGGCCGCGCGCCGGGTGACGATGGGCGAATCACGGCCGGTGATGATGGCGATCCTGACGCCTGACTTTGCCAGCAGTTTGAGGCCCAGACCGTCGCGGCTGAAAAAAGCCTTGCAAAAATCTCCCTCCGGGCCGAAATACAGCCGGCCGTCGGTCATCACGCCGTCGATGTCGAAGCCCATGAGGCGGACTTTTGAGGCTTGTTCCTGATAACTCATTACACCACCTTGGCGCGGAATAGATCGTGCATGTTGAGGGCGCCCAGCAGTTGTCCGGCGTCGTCGGTGACCAGCAACTGGTTCAGTTTCAGGCGTTCCATCATCTCGACGGCCTCGACGGCGAGGCGGTCAGGGCCAATGACGCGCGGGTTGCGGCCCATGACTTCACCCACCTTGATCTGGCGCAGATCCCCCAGTTTTTCCAGTGCCCGGCGCAGGTCGCCATCGGTGAAGATGCCGGCCAGATCGCCGTTGGCGCCGAGCACGGCAACCATGCCCATGCCGCCCTGCGAAATGGCTTTGAGCGCGGCGGGTATCTCGGTGGATTCTCCGACCACCGCAACGCGCGCGGTGGGCTGCATCACGTCGCGGACGTGGGTCAGGAGCTTCCGACCCAGAGCGCCGCCGGGGTGCGAGCGGGCGAAATCAGTGGCCGAAAAGCCGCGCGCGTCAAGCAAGGCGACCGCCAGCGCATCGCCCAGCGCCAACGCCGCCGTCGTGCTGGCAGTGGGGGCAAGGTTGAGCGGGCAGGCTTCCTCGTCGACATGCGCATCAAGGTGAATGTCGGCTTCCCGTGCCAGCGCCGAGGCCGGGTTGCCAGTCATCGCGATCAGATGGCCGCCCTGGCGCTTCACCAGTGGCACGATGGTCAACAGTTCGTTGTTCTCGCCGGAATTCGACAGGGCGATCAGCACGTCGTCATGGGTGATCATGCCCAGGTCGCCATGCACGGCTTCGGCGGCATGGACAAAATAAGCCGGGGTGCCCGTGCTGGCCATGGTGGCGGCGATCTTGCGCGCCACGTGGCCCGACTTGCCGATGCCACTGACGATGACGCGGCCGCGACTGGCGAGAATCAGGGCCACCGCGGCGGCGAAAGATTCGGTGAGGCGCGCGGAGATTTTCAGCACGGCGTCCGCCTCGATGGCGAGCACCTGGCGGGCCAGGGCGATGGCGCGTTCCGCGGCGGGAGATATTGTCATTAACGTGAAAGGTGCGGAGAGGATGCGGTCATGGCGTGAAGGACTTTCAAGATTCGATGTGGCGTAGCGCCATGAGCGTTAGGCGGGGCGGTTATGATTGAGGGAAATTATAGCGGCCCAACGGAGGAACCATGTCCCTTTACCTGATCCTGCTGCTGCTGGGCGCTGCCGTATTGGCGGTGGCCATCTGTCGCAGTATCGGTTTGCCGCCCATTCTTGGCTATCTGCTGGTTGGTGCGCTGGCCGGGCCGCATGCTTTTGCCGTGCTGCCCGACATCGAAAGCGCGCACCGGCTGGCGGAATTCGGCGTGGTGTTTCTGATGTTTACCATCGGCCTCGAATTTTCATTGCCGCGCCTGTTTGCCATGCAGCGCATCGTGTTTGGCCTTGGCCTGGCGCAGGTGCTGCTGACCTTCGTCGCCGTGGCGGCGGGCGCCCTGCTCTGGGGCGTGCCGTGGCAGGCCAGCGTGGCGCTGGGCGGCGCAATCGCCATGTCATCGACGGCGATTCTCTCCAGGCTGCTCGCCGAACGTCGCGAACTCGATGCCGCGCATGGCCGCGAAGTGATGGGTGTGCTGCTGTTCCAGGATCTCGCCGTGGTGCCTCTCCTGGTGCTGATTCCGGCGCTGACGCAGCCGGTCGAGGTGCTCGCCGGCGCGTTGGGCTGGGCGCTGGTGAAGGCCGCCGTCCTCCTGGCGCTGGTGCTGTTTTTCGGTCAGCGGCTGATGCATGCGTGGTTCGGTCTGGTGGCGCGCAGGAAGTCGAGCGAACTGTTCATGCTCAACGTGTTGCTGGTGACGCTCGGCTTCGCCACGGTTACCGAACTGGCCGGCCTGTCGCCGGCGCTGGGCGCCTTCATCGCCGGCATGCTGATTTCCGAGACCGAATACCGTTATCAGGTCGAGGAGGACATCAAGCCCTTTCGCGATGTGCTGCTCGGCCTGTTCTTCATTTCCACCGGCATGCTGCTCGACCCGGCGGCGATCTGGCGCGATCTGGCCGGTGTGCTGGCCTTGCTGGCGTTGTTGCTGATCGGCAAGCTGGTGGTGATCGGCGGCGTCTCGCGGCTGATGGGCGCCAGCGCGGGCACGGCGCTGCGTTCGGCCCTGTGGCTGTGCGCGGCGGGCGAATTCGGTCTCGTCCTGCTGGTGCTCGCCACCAACAACAGCCTGGTCGATCGCGCGCTGGTGCAGCCGCTCTTGGCGGCGATGGTGCTGTCAATGATGATCGCGCCGCTGCTCGTCGTTTATGCTGACCGCATCGTGCTGCGCCTGGTCGCCGCGGAATGGATGCTGCGCTCGATGCAGATTACCCGGATCGCCGCGCACACCGTGGCGGCGGAGAAACACGCCATCCTCTGCGGTTACGGCAAGACCGGCCAGCACCTGGCGCGCTTTCTGGAAGCCGAGCAGATCGGCTTCATGGCGCTCGACCTCGATCCCGACCGGGTGCGCGAGGCGGCCAACGCTGGCGAGCCGGTCGCCTGGGGTGACTGCACGCGCCGCGAAAACCTGCTGGCGGCGGGTATCGCGCGCGCGCGGGTGTTGATCGTGACCTTCGCCGACATCGAGACGACGTTGCGTCTCGTGCAGCGCGTGCGGGAATTGCGCCCGGATCTGCCCATCGTCGCCCGTTCGCGCGAAGAGGAAGATGCCGAAAAGCTCTTCGAGGCTGGGGTCTCGGAGGTCGTGCCCGAGGCGCTCGAATCCTCGGTGATGCTGGCAACGCACGCCCTGGCGCTGGTCGGCGTGCCGATGCACCGCGTGATCCGCCGCCTGCGCGAATTGCGCGAGCAGCACTATGCACTGCTGCGCGGTTTCTTTCATGGGGCATCGGATGCCGGGGCACACCTGAGCGACGCCGAGCAGCCCCGCCTGCACGCCGTCACCCTTGACGCAGGCGCCTGGGCAGTTGGCCGCAGTCTGGATGAGGTGGCGCTAACAAAAGTCGGCGCTGGCGTGACGGCGGTGCGAAGACGCGGAGAGCCGAAAGTGGTTTTGACAGGCGAAATGCGGCTGCAAGTGGGCGATGTGGTGGTCTTGCAGGGCGGCGCGACGGCGGTGGCGGCGGGGGAGGAGCG
>JAUXNZ010000100.1 GCA_030682595.1 Rhodocyclaceae bacterium
TTCTCAAGCTCAACAAGATCGGTAACAACCTCGGCCTTCCCGGCCCGGCGCTTGAAAATACCCTTGAAGGCCTTGAAGAGGATGTCAAGGATGACACGGGTGTCGATGTCAAGTATCCGCTCAACGTCAAGGGTGCGGAAGTCCTGCTGGTCACGCCATCCGCGGATTTCTTCGCCGAGCCGCACATCGAGAGTCTGATTGGCTATGGCAAGGTATTTCACGCCGCCGGGATTTCCTGGACGCTGTCTTCCTACGCTTCTGAAGCGGGCAACTTTGGCCTCTTCAATGGCAGTTACGAGCATATGCGCGAGGTTGCCCTGCGCGTCCGCAAGGCTGCGCTGGAACTCGGCGTCAAGCGTATCGTCGTTGGCGAGTGCGGCCATGCCTGGCGCGTGGCCTACGCTTTCTGGAATACGCTTTCAGGCCTGGGCGCTGGCGCCAAGGACCCCTTTGCCATCGAACTGCAGAACCAGCTCGACCCACGTTATATGCAGCCTTCGCATATCTGCGAATTTACCTGGGACCTGATCCAGCAGGGGCGCTTGAAGTTCGACAAGGAAAAGAACGACCATCGCATCATTACTTTCCACGACTCCTGCAACGTCGCGCGTGCCTCGCGGATGGGTAACTATGCGGGCGGCCAGTTCGAGATTCCGCGCAATGTCATCAAAGCGGTGGCAAATAACTACGTCGATATGGCACCAGACACCATTTGCGAGAGCACCTTTTGCTGTGGCGGTGGCGGCGGCGTGCTCACCGATGACTTGATTGAATTACGCGTCAAAGGCGCCTTTCCCCGCATGGAGGCCTTGAAGCAGGTCGCCGACGGCCAGGGGGTGAACTTCATGGCGACTATCTGCGCCATCTGCAAAGCCCAATTCAGCAAAGTGCTTCCCTATTACGGCTTTGATATGCGGCTGGTGGGCGGTGTTCACCAGTTGGTCAGTACGGCCATTCGCCTTGGCGATGAGCAGTAACCCGCGCACATATAAATAAACAACGATTACTACGGAGACGACAATTTCAGCGACCACTGAAATTCAGACCGAAAAATTGACCTTCCGCAAATACAAGGAGGGCGATACGCTTGAATACAAGCGCATGCAAGATAAAATCTTTCAGGCCGGCTGGTCTTACAAATGTCCTACCTATGTGCAGTCCACGCCGCCCTGTCAGGGCTCCTGCCCGTCCGGCGAGGATATCCGCGGCTATCTGAACATCGTGCGCGGTGTCGAGAAGCCGCCGGTTGGTGCCGATGGCAAGCCGGTCATGCCGATGGAAGAATACGCTTGGCGCCGTCTTACCGAGGCCAATCCGCTGCCCGCCGTAATGGGACGCGTCTGCCCAGCCCCCTGTGAAACCGGTTGTAACCGTAACGAGGTCGAAGACCACGTCGGCATCAACTCCGTCGAGCATTATCTCGGCGAATATGCGATCAAGAATAACCTGCAATTCAACAAACCCGCAAAACTGACCGGCAAGAAAGTCGCCGTGCTGGGCGGTGGCCCCGCCGGTCTGTCGGTGGCCTACCAACTCGCCCTCAAAGGCCACAGCGTCACGATCTTTGACGACCATGAGTTCCTTGGCGGCATGATGCGCTATGGCATTCCGGGTTATCGCACGCCGCGCGAGGTGCTTGACGCAGAGATTCAGCGCATCATCAACCTGGGTGTCGAAGTCAAGTTGAAGACCAAGGTTGGCGTCGATGTCAGCATGGAACAGGTTCGTAAGGATTTTGATGCAGTGTTCCTCGGCCTGGGTGCCCAGGGTGGCCGCGCCTTGCCCGCTGAAGGCGCCGATAATGTCTCCAACGTTGTTACTGCGACGGCTTTCCTCAAGGCCTTTAACGATGGTCGCCTGAAAACCGTCGGTCACCGTGTGGTGGTTGTCGGCGGCGGCGATACATCGATGGACGTTGCTACCGTCGCGCGCCGTCTTGGCCATATCGAAAATGCCAAGCCGACGGATTTCGAAGGCGCGATTGCCGGCCAGATGGCCCAGGACGTCGCAGATATTTCCCAGCGGAAGGGCGCCGAAGTTGTCCTGACCTCGGTTTTTCCGATCGACAAGATGTTGGCCAGCAAGGGCGAGCTTGATCATGCCCAGTCCGAAGGCATTGACATCATGGGCGGTTGGATGCCGGTTGCTGTTGTTAAAGGCGCAGATGGCCGCGCCACTGCTCTCCGCGTTTGCCAATGTGAAGCCAAGATGGTTGGTCCGAAACTCGAGATCAAGAAAATCGAGGGTACCGAAAAAGATCTGCCTGCTGACTTGATCGTCTCCGCGATCGGCCAGATGGTCGATTTCGCCGGACTGGAAGAGTTCAATAATGGCAAGGGCGGCGTAACCGCCGACCGCAGCTATCAAGTGCAGGGCAAGCCCGGCGTGTATGCCGGCGGTGACGTATTGCGTCCGCATCTCCTGACCACCGCGGTGGGGCACGGCGCCATCGCCGCCGACGGCATCGACCAGTTCCTGATGAGCGGCGCGGAAGCTGGCCGCCGCCCGAAGATTGATGTGCACGTGTTCGACCTGATGCGGAAATATGTCGAGAAAGGCATTGCTGTCGAGGAAATCAAGGAGCCGTTGCGCGGCACCAGTGAATCGAAAGGTGCCGTGCATAACTACGACAACCGTTCCGACCGTTATGTGATTACCCACAAGGAACTGTTCCTCGGCCACTTCTCATACACCCCGCGCAATTTGCGCCACATCACGCACCTCAATAAGGAAACGGCGCTTGGCAATTTCCTGGAGCGCCTCGATCCACTCGATGACAAGCAGGTCGTCGCCGAAGCCAAGCGTTGCTTGAGTTGCGGCCTGTGCTTCGAGTGCGACTTCTGCGTGGTGTATTGCCCGCAGACCGCCGTCAGTCGTGTCAAGAAAAACATCGCGACCACCGGTCGCTACGTGACGACCGACTACGACAAGTGCATCGGCTGCCATATCTGCCGCGATGTCTGCCCGACGGGTTACATCCAGATGGGTCTGGGCGAGTGATTGCGGTCGAGGTTTGCGCCAGTATCAAGTGAATCAAGTGAATCAAGGGGACAGGAGACAGATGGTGCGACTGCTTGCGTTAATGGCTTTTCTGATAATGGGAGCGGTCGCGTCATTTGCGACACATGCCGCTGGCGTACCCAAGCCGATGGTGAAGATTGAGGGTTCCGGTCAATGTATCGCCGCGACCGAGGAAATGCGTCTGAACCACATGAACATGCTTGGGCATCAACGGGACCGCAGTTTGCGCCAGGGGATACGTGGCGAAAAGGCGAGTCTCATCGGGTGTGTTGACTGTCACGCCAGCAAGTCGACCGGCTCCGTGCTCGGCAAGGATGGCTTCTGCGAAAGCTGCCACGCCTTTGCCGCCGTCAAGGTTGACTGTTGGCAATGCCACCAGCCCAAGGCCAACTTCAAGGCTACGGGTACCGCAGGTGCTACTGGTACTGCAGGTGCTGTTGGTGCCGCAGGCGCTGTTGGAGCCAAACCATGACTGAACCAAACGATAAATCCCGCCGCGGCTTTCTCGGCGCAGCTGCAGTCGGCGCCGCCGGCCTCGGGGTTGCCGCAATTGCACCGGGTTTGCATCTGATCGAGGTTTCGCAAGCCAGCGCGCCGGGCAAGGGCGCTTCCAGCAAAGTCCGCTGGGGCATGCTGATCGATACGACAAAGTGCGCCAGCGATTGCAATGCCTGCGTCAAGGCTTGCAATAGCGAAAATGGCATCAGTGAGGTGCTCAAAGATCCGCGGCAAGGTTCGCAGTGGATTCGCAAGATCGACCTCAAGGATGCCAAGAGCGGCATTGCCCATTCGCTGCCGATGATGTGCCAGCACTGCGAACATCCGCCCTGCGTCGATGTCTGCCCGACGCACGCCTCGATGAAGCGCGCCGACGGTATCGTCCTGGTGGATCGCCATACCTGTATCGGCTGCCGTTACTGCATGCTGGCTTGCCCTTACAAGGCACGCTCGTTCGTGCACATGACGCTCACCGAGCAAAATCCTGAGGTGCCGCGTGGTCAGGGTTGCGTTGAGTCCTGCACCTTCTGCGTGCACCGAGTGGATAAGGGCCAGATCCCTGCTTGTGTCGAGGCCTGTGCCAACGCCGAGCATAACGCGATGCTTTTTGGAGATCTCAATGATCCGAACAGCGCAATCGCGCAGCGGATCGCCGAGGTTAAGACCACCCAGGTGCGCGCCGATCTCAAGCTCAATGTCGGCGTGCGCTACCAAGGAATCTGACGGCCATGATGATCCAGCAACAGACAAAAACAGATGACGGCGCTTTTTATTTCGCGTTGGCGGTAGGCGGTCTAATCAGCGCCATCGGCATTGCCGCGGCCTTGTACATGGAGATCATGGGCCACCAGGTCAGTGGCATGAACAATCAGATATTCTGGGGGCTGCCACACGTCTTCGGTATCTTTCTGATTGTCGCCGCTTCGGGAGTACTCAATGTCGCCTCGATTGGCTCGGTGTTTGGCAAGAAGGCCTACAAGCCGCGTGCGCCCCTCTCAGGTCTGCTGGCAATTGTTCTCTTGGCGGCCGGTCTGGCCATCATCATGCTCGATCTTGGACGTGCGGATCGCGTGCTGATCGCGGCAACCCACGTAAATCTGACATCGGTGTTTGGCTGGAACATGATTCTGTATCCGGTGTTCTTCGGCCTGGTCGGGTTGTACATCTGGACCCTGATGGATCGCAGCAAGAACCAGTATTCAAAGACTGTCGGCACGGCGGCTTTTATCTGGAGGCTGGTGATGACCACCGGTACCGGTTCGATTTTCGGTTTCATCATTGCCCGGCAGGCCTATCAGTCGGCAATCCTGGCACCGATGTTCATCATCCTGTCCTTTGCCTGGGGTCTGGCGATTTTCCTGGTCGTGCAGGAAATCATGTATGCCAGGAGCAAAATGGAGCTGCATCCGCAGCTGCGCGCCCGGATGAAGAATCTGCTCGGCGTGTTCATTGGCGCCGCGTTGTATTTTGTTGCGGTTTATCACCTGACCAACGTCTACTACGCCAAGCAGTTTGAGTTCACCCATTTCATTCTGGTTAGTGGCGGAGTTTTCCCGCTGCTGTTCTGGGGTGGTTTCGTCCTGCTCGGCTCGGTCGTTCCGCTGCTCCTGCTGTATGCCCCCGGCTTCAGCGCGAACAAGGGTTCCGTGACTGCCGCGTCCTATCTGACTGTTGCCGGCGGACTTTGTCTGCTCTTCGTCTTCATTATTGGCGGGCAGGCTTATCCGATGGACATGTTCCCCGGGATGCAGGTTACCAGCAGTTTCTTTGACGGCAAGATCGACAGCTATATGCCAAGTCTGCCGGAAATCCTCCTGTCGGTGGGTGGCTTCGCCATCGCTTTCACCATGACGCTGGTGGGCGTGCGCGTGCTCCGTTTCATGCCGCAGGACGATGTCGCCAAGCTGCAGTCGGCCGGGTATCTGCACGATTAATTTCCCTGACGGCGGAGCGCTAAAGCGTTCGGTTTTACATGTATCGCTTTCTCGTCTCTGCCGCGCACAAGTCATCCGGTAAAACCACACTTAGCATCGGGCTGACGGCAGCCCTGCAGAGACGTGGCCTGACTGTGCAGCCCTTCAAGAAAGGGCCGGACTATATCGATCCGCTCTGGTTGGGCCTGGCGGCTCGACACGGTTGCCGCAATCTTGATTTCTTTCTCTCGCCACACGACGAAATTCGCACCCAGTTTGCACGCGGCCATGCAGCTGATGTTTGCTTGGTCGAGGGCAACATGGGACTCTACGATGGTCTCGCGCTCGATGGCAGCGACAGCAATGCCGCTCTGGCGCGCCTGCTCGATCTGCCGGTTGTTCTGGTGCTTGACACGCGCGGCATGACGCGCGGCATCGCCCCTCTGATCCTGGGTTATCAGGCCTTCGACCGCAACCTGCGCATCGCCGGGGTCATTCTCAACCGCGTGGGCGGGCGTCGTCACGAACAAAAACTGCGCAGCATCATCGAGCATTACACGGATGTGCCGGTGCTCGGTGCCGTGCAAGAGGATGCGGAACTCGCGCTGGTCGAGCGTCATCTGGGCCTGATGCCGGCCAATGAGGCCGCTGAAGCCGACCGTATGGTCGCTACGATCGCCGAGCGCGTTGCCAGTCAGGTCGACCTGGAGCGCCTGCTGACGCTCACGGCTACGTCAGTGCCGCTTGCCGCGCCGTCGTCCGTCACCACCGCTGCCGAACCGCCACTGCGTCTCGCCATCGCCCAGGACGCCGCCTTCGGGTTTTATTACACCGATGATCTCGATGCACTTGTAGCCGCCGGGGCAGAACTGATTCCTTTCGACACCCTCAAGGATGATCGCTTGCCTGACTGCGACGCCTTGTTTATTGGCGGCGGTTTCCCGGAGTCGTTTCTTGACGAGCTTGCAGCCAACACCGCCCTGCGGACTGACATCCGCGTTGCCATCGAGCGTGGTTTGCCGACCTATGCCGAATGTGGCGGTCTGATGTATCTGTCCAACAGCATCACTTGGCACGGCAAGACCCGGCCCATGGTCGGCATTATCGATGGCGCGGTGACGATGCACAAAAAGCCGGTTGGCCGGGGTTACGTGATCCTGGAACCACTGAGCGCCCATCCTTGGAATTCCGCGGAGCGCCCGCATATTCATGCGCACGAATTCCACTACTCGGAAATTCTCGGTCTGCCTGAAAGTACTCGTTTCGCCTACGCCGTGCGCCGCGGTCATGGTGTGGATGGCCAGTATGACGGGATCCTGCTGCACAATCTTCTGGCCTCCTATGCACATCTGCGCACCACCGCCGGATGCGACTGGACGGCGCGTTTTGTTCAATTTGCCCGATCCTGCCGGGCCCAACCTCACCCTTGAAAGATTGCACCATGATCAATCTCACCCCCAGCGCCGCCGAACAGATTATTCATGCCTCCACCGAACTGGATGATCCACAGGAGTTGCCCTGTCTGCGGCTGGCCGCAAAAGTCGAGGATGGTGAAATCGTCTATGGCATGGGCTTTGACGAGGAACGCGAAAGCGACGTCGTGCATCACGTCGCCGGCGTTACGCTGCTGATTTCCCCGCGTAGCCAGGAGTTGCTGAAGGGCGCGACGCTCGATTTCGTCGAATTCCAGCCGGGCGAGTTCAAGTTTATTTTTGTTAACCCGAATGAGGCGCCACCAACCGTTGGTGGCTGCGCCAGTCGCAGCAGCGGCTGCGGCTCCTGCGGCAGTAATTCTGGTGGTAACGGTAGTGGCGGTGGAGGCTGTGGTTGAGATGACGACTTTGCTCCCCGATTTCCCTAGCCGCGGGTCGGCCGTTCCCGGTACGGTCTATCTGGTCGGCGCAGGTCCCGGCGACCCCGAACTGCTGACGTTGCGCGCTCTGCGCATCATCGCCGAGGCGGATGTGCTGGTGTATGACAACCTTGTTTCGCAGTCGATTCTCGACCAGGTTAACCCTCAAGCCGAACGACTGTATGCCGGCAAGGAACGCGGCAATCATGCCGTGCCGCAGGACGACCTCAATCTGCTGCTGGTCAAGCTCGCCAGGCAAAACAAGCGCGTCGTGCGTCTCAAGGGCGGTGACCCATACACTTTTGGTCGCGGTGGTGAGGAAGTTGAAACCCTCAAGGAAAATGGCATCCCCTTCGAGGTCGTTCCCGGCATCACTGCCGCCGCCGGCGTGGCCGCTTTCGCCGGCATCCCGCTCACCCATCGCAATTACGCGCAGGCCTGCGTGTTCGTTACCGGCCACCTCAAAGACGGCAGCATGAACCTCGACTGGCCGGGGTTGGCCCGGCGGCGCCAGACCGTCATTATCTACATGGGGCTGCATGGGCTTTCACACCTGTGCGCGCAGCTCGTCGCCCACGGCCTGCCGCCGGACTGGCCCGCTGCCATCGTGCAGCAAGGCACGACACCTGAACAGCGCACGGTCACCGGCACGCTCGCCACACTACCTTCACTCGCCGAGGCCGCTCAGCTCAAGGCGCCGACGCTGATTATTGTTGGCGAAGTCGTTCGGCTGAAAGATCGACTGGCGTGGTTTGAAAAGGGGTAAATTACCCGGTATTTTCAGCCCTGCGTCTTGAGTCCACACACGCCGTAAATTTTCACTTATGATGACTTTCCCGCAAGCACGGCGGCCGTAGCAGAGGCCGCCGTATTTTTTTCAGACCACGGATCATTGTATTCCCGCGGAGTGAAGCATGTCGCACTTGATGAATAATTACGCCCGGCAAGCCGTGGCATTTACCCATGGCACGGGCTGTCAGCTGTATGACGCTGAGGGCCGGCGTTACCTTGATGGACTGGCTGGGATTGCCGTCAATACGCTCGGCCACAACCACCCGCGCCTGGTCGCCGCCCTGACCCGGCAGATCGCTCAATTGATCCATGTCTCCAATGTGTATCGCATCACTGAGCAGGAGGCGCTGGCCGATCGTCTCGCCGCCTTGTCCGGCATGGACGAGGTGTTCTTCTGCAACTCCGGTTGCGAGGCCAACGAGGCGGCGATCAAGCTGGCGCGGCTGTTTGGCCACCAGAAGAACATCGACCAGCCCGCCATTGTCGTGATGGAGCAGGCCTTTCATGGCCGCACCCTGGCGACTCTCTCGGCGACCGGCAACCGCAAGGTGCAGGCCGGCTTCGAGCCCCTGGTGCCGGGTTTTGTGCGCGTGCCGTTTGCCGACCTGGCAGCGATCGAGCAGGTCGCGGCGAATAATTCCAATGTCGTCGCCGTGCTGTTCGAACCGGTGCAGGGCGAAGGCGGCATTCGGGTTGCCGACGCTGAATTCTTGCGTGGCCTGCGGCGCATTTGCACCGAGCGCGGCTGGCTGTTGATGGTGGACGAGGTGCAATGCGGCATCGGCCGTACCGGCCAGTGGTTCGCCTATCAGCATGCCGGCATCCAGCCCGACGTGATGACCCTGGCCAAGGGCCTGGGTTCGGGCGTACCGGTGGGCGCCTGCTTGACGGCCGGGCCGGCCGCCGGTGTCTTCAAGCCGGGCAATCACGGCTCGACCTTTGGCGGCAATCCGCTGGCCTGTACCGCCGCGCTGACGACCCTGGCCGTGCTGGAGGACGACCAGTTGCTGGCCCGCGCCACCGCGCTGGGTGAGCGCATCCTCGCCCGGCTGCGCGAACGGCTCGCCGGCCTGCCGGCAGTCGTCGAGATTCGCGGCAGCGGCTTGATGATCGGCATCGAACTCGATCGTCCCTGCGCCGCGCTCGTCGCGGCCGGGCTGGCAGCCGGCATCCTGATCAATGTCACCGCCGACCGCGTGGTACGCCTGTTGCCGCCGCTGGTGATGTCCGATCCGGAAGCCGATGAACTGGTCGACACGTTGGCCGATGTGCTGAAAGCCTTTTTAGCTGGCTGAGGTTTGTCCATGAATCAGAAGAATAGCGCCCCAAGACATTTCCTGCAGTTCAAGGACTTCAGCCGCGCCGAATTCGAATATCTGTTCGAGCGCACGCGCCAGATCAAGCAGCAGTTCAAGGCCTACCAGAAGTATTGGCCGCTCACGGATCGCACGCTGGTGATGATCTTCGAGAAAGCCAGCACCCGCACCCGGCTGTCCTTCGAGGCGGGCATGCATCAGCTTGGCGGCGCCGCGATCTACCTGAATACCCGCGATTCCCAGCTCGGTCGCGGCGAACCGGTTGAGGATGCGGCCGAGGTGATTTCGCGCATGAGCGACATCGTGATGATCCGCACCTACGAGCAGGACATCATCGAACGCTTCGCCGCCCATTCGCGCGTGCCGGTCATCAACGGCCTGACCAACGAATACCACCCCTGCCAGATCCTGGCTGACATCTACACCTTTGTCGAGCATCACGGTTCGATCCAGGGCAAGAC
This sequence comes from Rhodocyclaceae bacterium, assembly GCA_030682595.1. Classification (GTDB taxonomy): domain Bacteria; phylum Pseudomonadota; class Gammaproteobacteria; order Burkholderiales; family Rhodocyclaceae; genus Sulfuricystis. Next base: position 9,854 of record JAUXNZ010000100.1, read on the forward strand.
GGTGGCGTGGATCGGCGACTCGAACAACATGTGCAACACCTGGCTGCAAGCAGCCGAGGTGCTCGACTTCAACGTGCATGTATCAACGCCGCCCGGTTACGAAGTCGAGCCCGAGCGCGCCGGCCTGTATGGCACCGACCATTTCGAGGAGTTCGCCGACCCGATGGATGCCGCGCGCGATGCTGATCTGGTGACTACGGACGTGTGGACCTCGATGGGTTTCGAGGCCGAGAACGCGGTGCGCACGAAAGCCTTTGCCGACTGGCAGGTCGACGCGGACATGATGAAAGTCGCCAAGCCGGAAGCCGTTTTCATGCACTGTCTGCCGGCGCATCGTGGCGAGGAAGTCGCTGCCGAGGTGATCGACGGGCCGAAGAGTGTGGTCTGGGATGAAGCCGAGAACCGGCTGCATGCGCAGAAGGCGTTACTGGAATTTTTATTATTGGGAAAACTACGATCATGAACGAAGCCAAAAAAGTAGTCCTGGCCTATTCCGGCGGCCTCGACACCTCCGTCATCCTCAAGTGGCTGCAAGACACTTACCAGTGCGAAGTGGTGACCTTCACCGCCGATCTCGGCCAGGGCGAGGAACTGGAGCCGGCGCGCGCCAAGGCGGTCAAGCTCGGCATCAAGCCGAAAAACATTTTCATCGACGACCTACGCGAAGAGTTCGTGCGCGACTTCGTCTTTCCGATGTTCCGCTGCAATACCATCTACGAAGGCGAATACCTGCTCGGCACCTCGATCGCGCGGCCGCTGATCGCCAAGCGGCTGGTCGAGATTGCCCGCAAGACCGGCGCCGACGCCATCTCCCACGGCGCTACCGGCAAGGGTAACGATCAGGTGCGCTTTGAACTGGGCGCCTATGCGTTGATGCCCAATGTCAAAGTCATTGCGCCCTGGCGCGAATGGGATCTGCTGTCGCGGGAAAAGCTGCTGGCCTATGCGGAGCGAAATGGCATTCCCATTGAAATGAAGCACAAGAAGGGCGGTTCGCCGTATTCGATGGACGCCAACCTGTTGCACATTTCCTTCGAAGGTCGCCACCTCGAAAACCCGGCCGCCGAGGCCGAAGAATCCATGTGGCGCTGGACGGTGGCCCCGGAAAAGGCGCCCGCCCGGCCGGAATGTCTCGACCTGGAATTCGCCCATGGCGATCTGGTGGCGATCAACGGCAAGAAAATGAAGGCGCACGAACTGCTGGCCACGCTTAACCAGATCGGCGGCAAGCATGGCATCGGTCGTCTCGACCTCGTCGAGAACCGCTATGTCGGCATGAAGTCGCGCGGCTGCTACGAGACGCCGGGCGGGACCATCTTGCTGAAGGCGCACCGCGGCATCGAGTCGCTGTGTCTCGACCGTGAAGTCGCGCATCTCAAGGATGACCTGATGCCGCGCTACGCCAGCCTGATCTACAACGGCTACTGGTGGAGCCCGGAGCGCCGCGCCCTGCAGGTGCTGATCGACCACACCCAGCAGAATGTCAATGGCTGGGTGCGCGTCAAGCTCTACAAGGGTAGCGTGTCGGTCGTGGGCCGCGATTCGCCGACCGATTCGCTGTTCGATTCGACCATTGCCACCTTCGAAGATGACGCCGGTGCTTATGACCAGAAGGATGCGGGCGGCTTCATCAAGCTCAATGCCTTGCGCATGCGCATTGCCGAAAATGCCCGGGTCAAACGCAGCGCCAAGCCGGCCCGGCGCAAGTCTTAAACAAGCGCAGGGCAGGGCGGTTGTTCGGTTTCAGCGAAGCAGAGGTGGCGCAGTGGGGCATGACCTTTGGCCTCGGCGCCTTCATGTTGTACATGCTGTTCATCATCGGCGAGCTGGCCTATCGCTCGAAGGCGGGCAAGCTCGGCACCTTTGCGTTGTTCTTCGTGCTCGCCTTCGGCATGCTCGGCTTCATCGCCAAGACGATTCTCGAAAAATTGTGGGGGATTTAACATGACCGTGGTGGAAAATAAGTTTGACAATGTCGCAGTCGTCAAAAAAGCCAATGTCTATTTCGACGGCAAATGCATCAGTCATACCGTGCAGTTTGCCGACGGCACGAAAAAGAGCGTCGGCGTGATCCTGCCGGCCACGCTGACCTTCAATACCGGCGTGCCGGAGATCATGGAATGCGTCGCTGGCGCCTGCCGCTACCGCCTCAAGGGCGCGGACTGGATTAACAGTTCCGCCGGAGAGTCATTCAATGTCCCAGGAAACTCATCCTTCGACATCGAAGTGACCGGCGCGCCCTACCATTACGTTTGCCACTTTGGTTAAAAGGAAACGCAATGCCCTCATTCGACATTAGCTCGGAAGCCGATCTGGTCGCCCTGAAAAATGCCATTGACGTCGCCGGCCGGCACATCGGCAACCGCTACGACTTCAAAGGCACCTCGGCCAAGGCCGAGTTCAACGAAAAAGACAAGCTCATCACCATCCTCGGCGATTCCGAGTTTCAACTCAGCCAGATCAAGGACATCCTCTTCCCCGAGATGGAAAAAAAGGAACGCGAAAGCACCAAACGCCTCGACATCGGCGCCGTGCAGAGCGTGTCCGGCAACAAGGCCAAGCAGGAACTGAAGATCAAGACCGGGGTCGAGCAGGAACTGGCGAAGAAAATCGTCAAGCTCGTCAAGGACAGCAAGCTCAAGGTGCAGGCGACCATCCAGGGCGATGCCGTGCGCATCACCGGCGCCAAGCGCGACTTGCTGCAGGAGGTCATCGCCCTGGTGAAACAGACGATTACCGATTTTCCGCTGCAGTACGGCAACTTCAGGGACTGAAAAACGTCATGCTGCTGGCGCGACACTGCTTCGTCCTGTTGTTGTATGCCTGGAATTTCAGCGCGCTGGCGGCGGATATCGCGCTGGTCGGTTTGTTGCCGGGCAAGGCGCTGGTGGTGATCGATGGCGGTCAGCGCCAGACGCTGGCTGTGGGCGCGACGACCGCCGAGGGCGTGAAACTGGTTGGCATCGAATCCGGCGCGGCGGTCTTTGAAATCGCGGGCAAGTCGCGGCGCGTGGCGCTTGGTCAGAGCGTGGTGTCCGCGCCAGGCGCCGCGCGACCGGTGACGACGCTGATGGCCGACGCACGCGGTCACTTTGTCGTGCCCGGCAGCATCAACGGGACACCGATGCGCTTTCTCGTCGATACGGGCGCAACCTTTGTTTCGCTGGGCGCGGCCGATGCCCGTCGCGCCCGCATCGACCCGACCAAGGGCACGCCGGGCATGACCCAGACGGCCAACGGGGTGGTGCGCGTCTGGCGGGTCAAACTGGCGAGCGTCAAGCTGGGCGACATCACGCTGCTGGATGTCGACGCCTCGGTGCATGAGCAGGACATGCCGGTGGTGCTTTTGGGCATGAGTTTTCTCAACCGCATGGAAATCCGCCGCGATGGGGCCTCGATGACGCTGACGCAGCGGTATTAACTTTCATGGCCGTGACGGTGGACTGGCTGCGCCAGCGTCTCTTGTTCGACCGGCCACGGGTTGCGGTACGCGAGGCGCCTGTGTCGGACAGCACGGCGGTCGCCGCCGCCGTGCTGGTGCCGATCGTGGTTCGGCCCAGCGGTCTGACCGTGCTGCTGACGCAGCGCACCGACCATTTGCGCGATCATGCCGGGCAGGTCAGTTTTCCGGGCGGGCGGTGCGAATCCGCCGATGCGTCGCCGGTCGCGACGGCGCTGCGAGAAAGTCATGAAGAGGTCGGCATTCTGTCCACCCAGGTCGAGGTGCTGGCCTGCCTGTCCGACTATTTCACCGGTACCGGTTTCCGGATTACGCCCGTGGTGGGTCTGGTGACGCCGCCGCTGAATTTGCAACTCGACGATTTCGAGGTGGCTGAAGTGTTCGAGCCGCCGCTGGAATTCCTGCTCGATCCCGCCAACTACCAGCAGCACCCGATCGAGTGGCAAGGGGCGGTGCACCACTATTGGGCCGTGCCCTGGCAGGGCCGCTTTATCTGGGGGGCGACAGCAGGGGTGCTGGTAAACATGCGCCAGTGCCTGTTCGCACAGGATTGACGGCTGCACTGCGGGCGGCAGTGCGGGCGCTGCACCGCCGGGGAGTGTGATATCTTCGCCCTGCCCTTTTCCGCCATCCGTCATGACCTTTCTCAGCATTATCTGTGTTCTTGTGCTCGAGCAGCTCAAAGCCCTGCCTGCAGAGCGTGTGGTTGCCTGGCTGGCGTATTACGCCGACTTTCTTGAACGCCACTTCAACGGTGGCGAGGCACGGCATGGCGTGGTGGCCTGGGGACTGGGAGTGGCGCTGCCGGCGCTGCTGATTCTGGTGTTGCATGCCGTCATGGACGCGGTGCACCCGGTGCTGGGTTTCGTTGTTGCCGTGGTGGTGCTGTATCTCACCATGGGCTTGCGCCAGTTCAGCCATTTCTTCACCGATATCCAGATGGCCTTGCGCATGGGCGAGGTCGAGCGCGCCCGCCGGCTGCTGGAAGTGTGGTGCGGCCACGACGCGGCACGTTTCAGTTCAGCAGAAATATCTCGTCTGGCCATCGAACAGGGGATTGTCGCGGCGCATCGTCATGTGTTTGCGCCGTTGTTCTGGTTTGTGGTGCTTGGACCGGGGGGGGCAGTGCTGTATCGGCTTGGCTTGTGCGTGATGCAGCGTTGGGCGGTGACGGTCCAGCCAGAGTCCGGCAATTCATTCTTTCGTTTTGCCCAGCAGGCCTTTCAGTGGCTTGACTGGCTGCCGGCGCGGCTGACCGCGGCGACCTTCGCCATCGTGGGCGATTTCGAGGATGCCGTGTATTGCTGGCGCACCCAGGCGAGCCAGTGGGCGCAGGCGGCGTCGGTGCAGGGTGCCGACATGGCCTCCGGAATCCTCCTGTCCAGCGCGGCGGGGGCGCTTGGTGTCAGGCTGGGGCTGCCGTTGCCGGGCGAGAGTGATGCTGGCGGCTTTGACGCCCGCCCGGAACTCGGCCTGGGCGACGATGCCGATATCGAGCATTTGCAAAGCGCGGTCGGCCTGGTCTGGCGCGCTTTGGTGTTGTGTTTGTTGTTGTTGGCCCTATTGACCGCGGCAAGCTGGGTCGGGCCGTGACTTTTCATCATAAGGAGTGGTATTCATGTCGAATAAAGAAGTTGTAGTTCTCTCCGCCGTGCGCTCCGCCGTGGGCGCTTTTGGCGGCTCGCTGAAGGATCTTGAACCCGCCGAACTCGGCGGCATGGTGGTCAAGGAAGCCATTGCCCGCGCCGGGGTCGATGCCCAGCAGGTCAGCTTTGCCACGGTCGGCAACTGCATCCCGACGGAGGCGCGCTATGCCTACGTGGCGCGGGTCGCCACCATTCAGGGCGGCATGTCGATGAATTCCACCGTGTTCGCCGTCAACCGGCTGTGCGGCTCCGCCCAGCAGGCCATTGTCAGTTCGGCACAGGCCATCATGCTCGGCGATGCTGAATTTGCCCTGGCGGGGGGCGTCGAAGTTATGTCGCGCGGTGCCTATCTGTTGCCGGCCCTGCGCTCCGGCGCACGCATGGGCGACACCCCGGCGATCGACGCCATGGTCGCCGTGCTGACCGATCCCTTCGGCGTCGGCCACATGGGCATCACCGCGGAAAATCTGGCCGCCAAGTGGGGGATCACCCGCGAGGAGCAGGATGCCTTCGCCCTGGAATCGCAGACGCGTGCCGCCCGCGCCCAGGCGGCTGGCTACTTCAAGTCGCAGATCGCCCCGATCACGCTCAAAACGCGCAAGGGCGATGTCGTGTTCGATACCGACGAGCACCTGAAGCCGACCACCACGCTGGAATCGCTGGCCAAGATGCGCCCCGCGTTCAAGAAGGATGGCACGGTCACCGCCGGCAATGCTTCCGGCATCAATGATGCCGCCGCCTTCCTGGTGTTGGCCGATGCCGCCAAGGCGGCCGCCGCCGGACACAAGCCGCTGGCCCGCCTGGTGGCCTACGCCATTGCCGGCGTGCCCAACGACATCATGGGCGAAGGCCCGATCCCCTCATCCAAGGTGGCGCTGCAAAAGGCCGGTCTGACGCTTGATCAGATGGATGTCATTGAGTCGAACGAAGCCTTTGCCGCCCAGTCGATTACAGTGGCCAAGGGTCTCGGCCTCGACCCGGCCAAGACCAACCCGAACGGCGGCGCCATCGCCATCGGCCACCCGGTGGGTGCGACGGGTGCGGTGATCGTCACCAAGCTGCTGCACGAAATGCTGCGGGTCAATGCCCGCTACGGCATGGCCACCATGTGCATCGGCGGCGGCCAGGGTATTACGACGATCTGGGAGCGCGTGTAGCCGGAAGCTCCGCCCCGCCCCGCTCTCCGTGCGCGGGGAGCGGGCGGGGCTTGCTGCGTTCGCCATGACATGAACGAGACAAGTTTCATCGAGGAAACGCTGAGCAGCGAACAGGTATTCGATGGCCGCCTGCTCAAGGTGTTTGCCGATCAGGTGCGTTTGCCGAACGGGCGCGAATCGGTGCGCGAAATCATCCGGCATCCGGGGGCGGTGGTGATCATCGCGCTGCTCGATAACGGCAAACTGCTGTTCGAGCGCCAGTTTCGCTATCCGCTACGGCGGGTGTTTCTCGAAATGCCGGCCGGCAAGATCGATGCGGGTGAGCACGTACTGGACACCGCGCGCCGCGAGTTGCGCGAGGAGACCGGTTACAAGGCCAGCCTGTGGCGTCATCTGGGCGGCATGCATCCCGCCATCGGCTATGCCGACGAGCGTATCGAAATCTTCTGGGCGCAGGGGCTGAGTTATGTTGGCGCGGAACTTGATCACGACGAAATTCTCGATGTGTCGGAACTGACCATCGCCGATGCGCTGCTCGCCGTGCGTGACGGCGAGATCACCGACGCCAAGACCATCACGGCCTTGCTGTGGGCCGAAAAAACCTTGTCCGGGGCATGGCCCTTGCCGCTGTAGGGGCGGCGCGGCGGACGCCGCGGCAGAGGCGGTAGAATGCCCGCTGAAGAACCGACCGCCGCCACCGCAGATGCGGCGGCGACAATCAAGGAGCGAGATTTCATGAATGCCGAAGCCACGCCCCAGGCCATCGTGCCGGAAGTGGATAGCGACGAGCGCACGCGGCTCCTTGCGCTCAATGTTTTTTCCGAGGTGTCGGCCAATCTGGCCGACGAGGACGATGTCGAGGAGTTGCTCGGGCGCTTTCTGGGCACCATGCTGCGGCTGGCGAAGGCCGGTGCCGGCGCCGTGCGCGTGTTGACCACGGATGGCAAACATTTGCGGCTGGTGGCGGCGCGTGGTCTACCGCCCGAGGTGGTCGAGAAGGAGCGTCTGGTGCCGATCGATTGCGGTCAGTGCGGCCTGGCGGTGCGTGACAATCGGGCGCGCTATGAAATCGACCTGCACGCCTGCGCGCTGCGCACCAAGCATCCGTATTTCGACGCCGAGTGCCAGGCGATGGTGGTCGTACCCTTGCAACATGGCAGTCAGTTGATGGGCGTGTACAACCTGTTTTTGTCCGAACGGTTCGAATTGCCCGAGGAACTGGTGTTGCTGTTTCGCTCCATTGGCGAACACCTCGGCATGGCGCTGGAAAACGCGCGCCTGAAGCGCGAAAACCTGCGCATCACGCTGATGAACGAACGGCAGATGATGGCCGCGGAAGTGCATGACTCGCTGGCGCAGGCGTTGTCCTACATGAAAATGCGCATGGCCTTGTTGCAGGATTCGATCCACGATTGCGATGAAGAAAAAGCCCGCAAATACTCCGGCGATATTGGTCAGGCACTTGATGACGCCTACATCCAGTTGCGCGAACTGCTGGCGCAATTTCGCAGTCGCATGGACCCGCTGGGTCTGCAGCAGGCACTGAAGCGGCAGGCAGAAAGTTTTCATGATCGCACCGGCATCGCACTTGAATTCAGCAATCGTGTCGTCGACCTGCGCCTGTCGGTCGATCAGGAAGCGCAGGTGTTCTTCATCGTGCAGGAAGCGCTGGCCAATGTCCGGCGCCATTCCAAGGCGACGCAAGCCTGGCTGACCCTGGAAGGCACCTGCGATCATTACATAATCACGGTCGATGACAATGGGCGTGGCGCCCAGGGTTTCTTCCCGATTGCCAATCGCAGTGGCGATTCGGACGAGCTGCCTTACGAGCGCGACCACTTTGGTTTGTCGATCATGAAGGAGCGCGCCCGTCTGGTGGGCGGGCGTGTTGAAATGATCAATCTGCCGGAACGCGGTTTTCGCGTGCGGCTGACTTTCCCGGCGATCAGCCCATCCAACCCCAAGGCAGCAATATGACCGAAACAAAACCTATTCGTGTAGTCCTGGTCGATGACCACACCCTGTTCCGCAAGGGACTGGCCGAGTTGCTCGAACAGCGTAGCGCGATCCGGATTGTCGGCAATGCGGCGAATGGCGACGAGGCGATGGAACTGCTGGGCGCGACCGAAGCGGACGTGGTCATCACCGATCTGAACATGCCGCCGCACGGCGGTCTGGCGCTGTTGCGCAAAATTCGTGCTGCTGGCTGGAAGATGCCGGTGCTGGTGCTGACCGTCAGCGACGCGCGGGATGACCTGGCCAATGCATTGGGTTCCGGCGCCCAGGGCTACCTGCTCAAGGATATGGAACCCGATGATGTGGTGGATGCCGTGCAGCGCGCGGTGCGCGGCGAGACGGTGGTGGCGCCGGCCATGACCCTGAAGCTGGTGCACCTGCTGCAGGGCGGGGCGCAACCGCCCAAGGCCGAAGCCTTGCATCAGTTGACCCCGCGCGAGCGGGAAATTCTCGAACACCTGTCGCGTGGCTTGTCGAACAAGGCTATTGCGCGGGAGCTCGACATCAGCCATGACACCGTCAAGTTGCATGTGCGCCACGTTCTGGCCAAACTGAATCTCACCTCGCGCGTTGAAGCCGCCGTGTTTGCCGTCGAGCAAAAAGCCGGACAGCAATACAGCAAACCCTGATGCACGCATGACGCTTGCTTGCGGGCGCGCTTTGCTCCAGAACTTGCCCCATGCTCGAAATCCTTTACCGCGACGATCAACTGATCGCCATCGACAAGCCGGCCGGTCTGCTGGTGCATCGCAGCGACATCGATCGTCACGAAACCCGCTTTGCCGTGCAATTGCTGCGCGACCAGATCGGCCGCCGCGTGCAGCCGGTGCATCGGCTCGACAAGGGCACTTCGGGCGTGCTGCTGTTTGCCTTCGATGCAACGGTGGCGCGGGAGATGGGGCGCCAGTTCGAAGGCGGTGCAGTCGAGAAGACCTACCTTGCCGTGGTGCGCGGCTGGCCGGCGGAATCCGGTGTCATCGACCATGCGTTGTCGCGCCAGCACGGCGACTATGGACGCAAACTGCCCGCAGCCACCGCCCAGCCGGCTGTCACCCATTACCGGCGTCTGGCGACCATCGAATTGCCGGTGGCCATCGACCGTTACCCGAGCTCGCGCTATGCGTTGCTGGAACTCAAGCCGCTCACCGGGCGACACCACCAGTTGCGCCGCCACCTGAAGCACATCAGCCACCCCATCATTGGCGACGCCACGCATGGCAAGGGGTTGCACAACCGGTTTTTCCAGCGCGAATTCGGCTGCCACCGTCTGCTGCTGGCTTGTGTCGGAATGACCTTCCGCCATCCGGTCAGTGGCGCCAGCATCGTTATCGACCGAAGCATCATGCGCCACCGGGTAAAAGTCGGCGCTGGTGAAACGGCGCCGGATCAGTTTGCAGTGTTGCTGGAACGCTTCGACTGGAGCCAGGCCAGTGCGCCATGCCCGGCGGCATAGCCGCTGGCAAAACAGGCAGTGAGCAAATAGCCACCGGTCGGCGCTTCCCAGTCGAGCATTTCTCCCGCGCAGAACACGCCGGGCAGGGCGCGGAGCATCAGTCGGTCATCGAATGACGCAGCCATCACGCCGCCGGCGCTGCTGATGGCCTCGTCGAGCGGGCGCGGCGCGTCAAGTCGCAGCGGTAGCGCCTTGATGGCGGCGGCGAGAAGCGCCGGGTCGTGGTAGTCGTCCCAGGCCGCGCATTCGCGCAGCAAGCCGGCCTTGACGCCGCTGATGCCGGCGCGGCTTTGCAGATGGCTGGCCATCGAGCGTGCGCCGCGCGGGTGGGCGATTTCACTGATCAGCCGCTCCAGAGTTTTGCCGGGGGCGAGATCGAGTTGCAGCGTGGCGCTGCCGTGTGACGCGATGGCATCGCGCAATGGCGCGGCGAGGGCATAAATCAGGCTGCCTTCGACGCCGTGTCGGGTGATGACGAAATCACCCTGGCGCCGTTCCCCGCCAAATGTCGCCACCACCGACTTGACCGGTTGGCCGGCGAACTTGGCGCGAAAATGTTCGCTCCAGGCAATCTCGAAGCCGCAGTTGGCGGGCCTGAGTGGCGCGACCGCCACACCACGTGCTTGCAGCAACGGCAGCCAGGCGCCATCGGAACCCAGTCTGGCCCAACTGCCGCCGCCCAGCGCCAAAATGGTCGCCGTCCCGCCAGCGCCGACTTTTATTGCACCGGTCGGCGTGGCGAAATGCAAATCGCCCTGTTCATCCCAGCCCAGCCAGCGGTGACGCATATGAAAATGCACACCTGTTGCGCGTAGCCGATGTAGCCAGGCGCGCAGCAATGGCGCGGCCTTCATGTCGCTCGGGAACACCCGGCCGGATGAGCCGACAAAGGTGTCGACACCCAGATCGCGCGCCCAGTTACGCAGGGTCTCGGGTCCGAAGTCGGCGAGCCAGGGCTTCACCCAGTCGCGTTTTTCACCATAGCGGCTGACAAAAGTGGCGAAGGCTTCGGCATGGGTGAGATTGAGCCCGCTCTTCCCCGCCATGAGGAATTTGCGGCCAACCGAGGGCATGGCGTCATAAACCTCGACGCGCACGCCGGCCTGAGCCAGCACTTCAGCCGCCATCAAGCCGGCCGGCCCGCCGCCGATGATGATCACATTTCCGTTCATGTTCAACAGTCTACTTGACGCGTCTGCGATAATGTATGGTTGCACGGCCGCTTTGGCCAGCCTTGATTTCCCGCCCAGAGGCGGACACGCCATGACCCAACCTATCGAAACATTTGCCGCGCTGCAATTGCCGGCGTCCCTCCTGACGGCCCTGACGGACGTCGGCTACGAAATTCCGACGCCGATCCAGGCCGCCTGCATCCCGCATTTTCTCGCAGGGCGCGACCTGCTGGGCGAGGCGCAGACCGGCACCGGCAAGACGGCGGCTTTCGCCCTGCCGCTCCTGGCGCGACTCGACCTCGCCAAAAAGCTGCCACAGGTGCTGGTGCTGACGCCAACGCGCGAACTGGCCATCCAGGTTGCCGAGGCCTTCCAGAAATACGCGCACAACATGCCTGGCTTCCATGTTCTGCCGGTGTATGGCGGGCAAAGCATGGTGATCCAGTTGCGCGCGCTGTCGCGCGGCGTGCATGTCATCGTCGGCACGCCGGGCCGCATCATGGACCACCTCGAGCGCAAGAGTCTGCAGCTCGACAATCTCACAACGCTGGTACTTGACGAAGCCGACGAGATGCTGCGCATGGGCTTCATCGACGATGTCGAATGGATCCTTGAACACACGCCGGCGACACGCCAGACCGCGCTGTTCTCGGCGACGATGCCCGCGCCGATCCGCCGCATCGCCCAGCGCTACTTGCGCGACCCGCAGGAAGTGCGGATTCATTCTGCCACCACGACGGTGGCGACGATCCGCCAGCGCTACTGGCAGGTGCGCGGCGCCGACAAGCTCGAAGCACTGACGCGCATGCTCGAAGTCGAAGAGGATTTCGAGGCCGCCCTGATATTCGTGCGCACCAAGCTTGCTACGGTCGACCTCGCTGAAAAGTTGGAGGCGCGCGGCTACGAAGCCGCGGCACTGAACGGCGACATGACGCAGGGCCTGCGCGAACAAGTGGTCGAGCGCTTGAAGAGCGGCAGCCTCGACATTGTCATCGCCACCGACG
>JAUXNZ010000105.1 GCA_030682595.1 Rhodocyclaceae bacterium
CACTGCGCCGATCGGGCGGCTCACCAGGTCGCCACGCAAGGAGGGAATGATGCAGAAGCTGCAGCGGTGGTTGCAGCCTTCGGAAATCTTCAGGTAGGCGTAATGGTCCGGCGTCAGCCGGATGCCCTGCGGCGGCACGAGGTCGGCAAAGGGATCGTGCTCATTTGCCAACAATGGAGGCAGGTGGGCATGCACCGCTTCCATGACTTCCGCCAGCGCATGCGGGCCGGTGACGGCCAGCACGGCAGGATGGGTTTCGCGCACCACGTTACCCTTGGCGCCCAGGCAGCCGGTGACGATGACCTTGCCGTTTTCGGCGAGGGCCTCGCCGATGGCATCGAGCGATTCCTCGACGGCGGCGTCGATGAAGCCGCAGGTATTGACGACGACCAGGTCGGCGCCGTCATAGTTGCCCGATATTTCGTAACCTTCGGCACGCAGCCGGGTGAGAATCTGCTCGGCGTCGCTGGCGGCCTTCGGACAGCCCAGTGAGACGAAGCCCACCCTCGGGCTGCGTTTCATTTCGTTTCGTCGGCTTTCCCGGGGGTTGCCTGCCCGCCGGGGCGATTCGGGAACTGAAAGCCGGACATCATCTTGCGCGTCTGTTCCTGGACGCTTTCCTGCATCTGCTGGAACATTTTCTGGCTTTGCTCGACATACGACCCCATCATGTTCTGGATGGCCGGGCCCTGAAAGTTGAGAAACTGCGCCCAGAGATCGGCGTTCATCCCGGCTTTGTCGCCGTACAGCGTCTTGGCCTGGTCCTGCAGCTTTTTCTGCATCTCGGAAAATGCCGTGATGTTGTTTTCGAGATGCTTGCCCATCATGCCCTGCATGGCATTGCCATAGAAGCGGATCATTTGCGAGAGCAGGTCGGAAGTAAACATCGGCGCACCGCCGGCTTCTTCTTCGAGGATGATCTGCAGCAGGATGCTGCGGGTCAGGTCGTCGCCCGACTTGGCGTCCACCACGCGAAATTCCTCGTGTTTGAGTACCAGAACCTTGACGTCGGCCAGCGTGATGTAGGTGCTGGTGCGCGTATCGTAAAGACGGCGGTTGGGATATTTCTTGATGAGACGGGCCGGTTCGGACATTTTATTTCCCCCTTGGAATGCGTGGTGGCGACCGGGCCGGAGCCAGGCCGCCACCGGTAGGACAGATTACTGGAAGTGCAGGCCGCCGTTGATGTTGAGCGTGGCGCCGGTCATGTAGCCGGCCAGATCGGAAGCCAGATAGGAGCACAGGGCGCCCATCTCTTCCGGCTTGGCCAGACGGCGCATCGGGATGGTGTCGACGATGCTCTTGAGAATGTCCTCGCGGATTGCCATGACCATCTTGGTGGCGACATAGCCGGGGGCGATGGCGTTTACCGTGACGCCCTTGGTCGCCAATTCCTGCGCCAGTGCCTTGGTGAAGCCGATCACGCCGGCCTTGGCGGCGGAGTAGTTGGTCTGGCCGGCTTGTCCCTTGACGCCGTTGACGGAGGAGATGTTGATGATGCGACCCCAGCCGCGCGCGGCCATGCCGGCGGACACCTGCTTGGTCATGTTGAACAGGCTGGTGAGGTTGGTGGCGATCACCGCATCCCACTGGTCTTTTTCCATTTTGGCGAACATCTTGTCGCGCGTGATGCCGGCGTTGTTGACCAGGATGTCGACCGGACCGGCCTGGGTTTCGGCTGCTGCTGCCATGGCCTTGCAGGACTCGATGTCGGCGATGTCGCCGGCGACGCAAACGAAATCCTTGAACCCGGCGGCGGCCATTTCCTTCAGCCACTCGTCCTTGTTGTCAAATTCGGGGTGGTAGGCGGCGACGACCTGGTAGCCGTCCTTGGCAAAGGCCTGGCAGATGGCGGTGCCGAGGCCGCCCATGGCGCCGGTGACGAAAGCTACACGTTGAGTCATGGTGTTTCCTTTCTTTCTCGTGGGTTGGTGTTTCAGGTTGTTGTTGAGCCCGGCATTCAGGCTTTCTGTTTTACGTAATGACCGGGCGCCGGCTGGCCCGGTGGGTATTGGGCACTGCCCAGCCGCCCGCGCGCCGGCATTTCGCCGTCGGCATATTGCTTGAGCCAATCCGACCAGCGTTGCCACCAACTGCCCTTGACTTCGGTGGCCGTGGCCAGCCACTCGTCCGGGTCAGTGCTGGCGCTGTCGTTGATCCAATGGCTGCGCTTGTTCTTGGCGGCGGGATTGATCACGCCGGCGATGTGGCCCGAGGCGCCGAGCACGAAGGTGCTGGATGTGGATGGGCCGCCCAGATGCTTGCGGCTGAGATAGGAAGACTGCCAGGGCACGATGTGATCCTCGCGGGTGGCGAGAATGAAGGCCGGCATGTCGACACGGCCAAGGTCGGCGCGGGCGCCGCACATCGCCAGCTTGCCCGGCACGCGCAAATTGTTTTCCAGGTAGAGGTTGCGCAGATACCAGGCGGCAAACGGCCCCGGCAGATTGGTCGAGTCGCTGTTCCAGTAGAGCAGGTCGAAGGCCGTCGGCAGGTTGCCCTTGAGATAGTTGCCGACGACATATTGCCAGATCAGGTCGTTGGCGCGCAGGGAGGAAAAGGTGGTGGACAGTTCCCGGCCGGTCAAGAGGCCGCCCTGGCCGATGGTCGCCTCGCGTTGCGCTACCGACTGTTCATCGACGAAACAGCCGATCTCGCCGGTGTCGGAAAAATCGAGCAGGGTGGTCAGGAGCGTCAGCGCGGCGACCGGGTTTTCGCCGCGCGCTCGGGCAACCGCCAGTGCGGCGGACAGGATGGTGCCGCCGACGCAGAAGCCCAGCGCATTGATCTGTTCGACGGCGCAAATTTCACGGATGATTTTCAGCGCGGCAAGGGCGCCGTGTTCCAGATAATCGTCCCAGGTGAGATGTCCCTGTGCGGCTTGCGGATTGCGCCAGGAAACAAGGAAGACCGTCTGCCCCTGTGAAACAGCATAGCGGACAAAGGAATTCTCCGGCTGCAGGTCGAGGATGTAGTACTTGTTGATGCACGGTGGCACGATCAGCAGCGGTCGTTGCGCCACCGTGTCGGTCAGCGGCGAATACTGCAATAGCTGAAACACCTCGTTCTCGAACACCACCGCGCCCGGCGTGGTCGCCAGATTGCGACCGACCTCGAAAGCGCTGTCGTCGGTCATCGAAATGCGGCCTTTATCCAGGTCGCCGAGCAGGTTCTGCAATCCGCGCTTGATGCTTTCGCCCTGGGTTTCGAGCGCCAGCTTGATGAACTCGGGATTGGTGGCCGCAAAGTTGGACGGCGCCAGCGCGTCGACAAACTGGCGGGTGGCGAACTGAACGCGGTTCCTGGCGAGGCGGTCGGGCAGGGGGGTCGCATCGGCCATCTTTTTCAGGTACTGGGCATTCAGCAAATAGGCCTGCCGCACATAATCGTAAACCGGGCTCTCGGCCCAGGCCGGATGGTCGAAGCGCCGGTCGCCGGGTTCCGGCTTGACCATGGGCGGAGTCGCTTCATCCTTGTTGCGTTGGAGCATCGCCTGCCACAGGGCGGCATGTTGCTGTTGCCATTCTTGCTGCAAGGCGGCCAGTGCGGTGCTGGAATCGTGAGGGGCGGACATGCGATTGGTTAAATGGTTGATTGGACTACGCGATTTTGCAATGCAGCATGGCGGCTGTCAATCCAGATCAAGCAGGCCTGTCGGCCGGTGACGCCGTCGCGGCGGTAGGAATAAAAGCGCTCGGCGTCGCGCACCGTGCAAAAGTCGGCGCCGGGCCGCCCCAAGCCGACGTCAGCGGATTGCCCCCTCTGGGGGTGGGGGGCAGCGAGCCGGGGTTGCGAGCGTGGGGGGGCATTTTTGTCGGCGCTGGCGATACGGCGTACGTTCAATGCAGCGAGCCGCTGCCGGGCCAGTAAATCGATGTTGCACAGCCATTTACCAGTGGGCTGGGCGACAAAAGCTTCCGCTGCCAGCGGATCATGCGCGAGGAAGGCCGCGCGCACTTCGTCGCCGACCTCGAAATTCAGCGGCCCGATGGCTGGCCCGAGCCAGGCCATGAGTCGTTCGCCCGGCACGCCCAGCGCCGCGACCGTCGCCTCGATCACGCCGTCCGCCAGCCCGCGCCAGCCGGCATGCGCGGCGGCGACCACGCTGCCGCGCTCGTCGCA
>JAUXNZ010000107.1 GCA_030682595.1 Rhodocyclaceae bacterium
AGAGTATGTCGCGATGCCCTCTTTCGCTGCCCGTACGGTAGCCGAGCATCTTCAGCTTGGCCGTGAGCAGGTCGTGCCCAGCATCGTTGGCGAGACGAAAGCGGCTCCCCAATGAGTTGTCGGCCCGGGCCGCATCGCGCAGGCCGTCGCGCGCATTGTCGAGATGGCTGCGGATCTCACCCGGCGCGGGTTGGTGGGGCTTGAGCTGCCCGGTGCGCACCAGATTAGCCAGTTGCTCACTCAAGCTCATGCGGGTTTCCGATCAGGAAGATTTTTTCCGCCGCCAGCATACGGCAGACGAAGGGGTTTTCGTCGGTGCGTTTTTGCCGGAACTCGGCGCGGGTGTAGAGCATCGGGTTGATGGGTCGGCCGACCGCAGCTTCTGCGGTCGCCAGCGCGGCGAGCAGCACGTTGTAGGCAATGTCGCCCAGCACACACAGATCGACATCGCTGGCGGCCTGCGCCTCGCCCCGCGCCACCGAGCCGAAGATGAAGGCGCAGTCGATGCCGGCCAGCGGCAGCAAGGCATCGCGCAGCACATCTGCCACACCGGCGGTCTTGCGGGCGATGCCGCACAGTTCGGGAAAGATCGGGCAATCCGGATTGGCGCGAAAACGCCGCCGATTGCCGTCGCGCTCGTCGAGCACGATGCCCGCCGCCGCGAGCGAGGCCATTTCCTTGCCCAACATCGTCGGCGACACGGCGGCACGCCGCGCCAGTTCGCGCAGATGCCAAGACTGCTCGGGATGCGAGAACAGCAGCCCGATGGCAGCCTTGCGCGTCTTGCCGAACAGGGCGTCGGCCAGTGAGGCGGGTAGGTTCATAGGAAAAATGTATCTGATAGGTTTTCATTCGTCAACCTAATAGATACAATATTTCATGATGATCTCGAGGGTGGGCAGAAAAAACCCGCCGGGAAAACCGGCGGGTTGTGGCTTGGAACGGAACCGAACTTGCCCCGCACCGTTTGAGCTTACATCCAGTAGTCGTATTCGAGTGTTATCGTGACACTCGAGCCATTGGCAGCCTGCTCCTTGAATTCCACCGTGTAGTCAAAACTGTCGTCATCGGACCACCCATCAGTAAACGTCTCATCCGGATCAACGTCGTTGAAGGTTTCAAGGTTATCCTTTCCGGTCATCGTTCCTTGGTAAATGGACCCTACATCCTCGGTTACCTCAAATCCTTCACTTGGATGGCTGTAGTCACCGTGTCCAGTGACATCGACAACAGCGTCCCAATCAAATCCCGTCAACTCATAATCACCGGAATAAACCAAGGTGCCAGCCACTTTGGTTACGGTGATGCTCGTCGAGTCGCTGAACTGATCCGCCGTGCCGGTGATGGTCAGATCAACGGTGTTGTCGATCGTGTTCGTGCCGTCGCTGATCTGATAGGTAATTTTCAGATCCCAACTGCTGCCCAGATACAGTTCGTCGAAAGACTCGTGGTTGCGATCAACGGTCAGGGTGCCCGTGTCGTAGTCGACGGTAATGTAGGCCGGCAGGTCGCCGTAGGTGACTACGTCGTCGACGACGGTGACAATCTTAACGCTACCATCAACGACGGAAAGCGGATCGTCATCGGGGTCGGTGGCTGTATCCAGCAAGTTGATGTCATATTTAACATCCTCTTCGCTGTAATCCTCTTCTTCCGCTTCTGCTGCCGCGTGTTCGTCGAACTCTGCAAGCGTCAGTTCGATCGGCGTGGCCGTCGGTGCCTGGTTGGGTTGCGGGTTGGCCCAGTCGTCGCTATAGTCTTCCGGTGCCTTGCTCCCGGTAAAGAATTCGCGGGTGTGGGTGATCGTGTCCTTTTTCGTCACGGTGTTCCAGGAGGCGGTATCCGTGCCGGTCAGCATGGCGGTCAGATCGATGGTGTATTCCGTTCCACCGACTGTCACAGTGAGCGTGGGGGTCGGATTGGTGATCGCATCGCCTTCGACCTCGCCCGTCTTGCTCTGCGCAGCGCTGAACAGGCCGGAAAGTGTGAACTCGCCGGCCATGACCGCGTTCTTGAGTGCCGACGCGACCTCTACACTGAGGTTATTCACCGCATGGGACAGGAAAGCCACGTAATCGGCACCGTCCCCCTGGAGATACGAACTCAGCGCATTGGTGTAGCTGGATGCCAGTGTGCCCTGATCGACCGTGGTGCCGCTGTATTCATAAGAAAAGCTCATTTCAGTCTCCTAATGTAAAAACCTCGAACGGCCTGATTGGCACCTTTAAAGCAAAAACTTACTGAACCGCCACCAGCCGGGAATCGGTCATTTTGACTGCCACGCCCGTCCGGCCATCCTTCTGTTCCGTGCGTACCACCAACCCGACGCATTTCATCGTCATCGGGCCTATTGCGCTGTGCATCTCGATTTCGAAGCTGATCTGGCTGCCAACTGCCAGGCTGCTGTCGATCTCGAAAAACACCCCGCTGGCGCTGACATCGCACGTGCTGCCCATACTCCCTTCTTCCAGAGAGACCGGCAGCTCAACCTGTTGCCGCGCATCGGCCCGCATCTCGATTCCCATGGCATGCTTTTTAGGCGCTCCCGGCAATGAATGCATGAGAGGAATCAACCTATTTTCCAGGCAGATTTTAGGTTATCCTATGACAAAACCAGTACAAACAGACTAGCAGTGTTTGTACGATGGTTATAGGGGCGGCCCGCGCAAGCAATGCGCAACCAATTGAAATAATAGTATTTATTGCGAGGTGAGGTAATGGCGAGCATTAAGCCGGAAGCAAAGTCGATTGCGGTACTGCTGGTGTGTGACCTGCCAGTCTCGGCCTGGGGATTGGAGAAACTGCTCGCCAGCCGGGAACCCTTCCTGCGCTGCCTCGGTACGGCGGCAACGCCGACGGCGGCGCTGCGCGTGCTGGACGAGCACGCGGCGGACGTGATCCTGCTCGATCTGGATGGCGACAACGATGTCGCGGCGATTTCCGAGTTGCTGGCCAGCCGGGCGCGGGTGCTGGTGCTGACCAGCGCGGGCAACCTCGAACTTCACGATGCGGCGATACTGGCCGGCGCAAGCGGCGCGGTAAGCAAGCGCGAACCGGTGGAGGTGCTGTTCAAGGCAATCGAGAAAGTGCAGGGCGGCGAATTCTGGATCGACCGTGCGGCAACGATGCGCATCATGATGACAATCGCGCGGCAGAAGGCCACCGTGAACCCGGAAAGCGAGAAGATCGCGCGCCTGACGCGCAAGGAAAGACTCACGGCGGCCGAGGTGGCGCGCGATGCCACCGCCAGCAGCGAGGACATCGCCGCACGCCTGCATATCAGCCAGCATACCCTGCGCAACCACCTGTCATCGATCTACGCCAAACTCGGCGTGGCCAATCGCACGGCGCTGTATGCTTTCGCCAATCGGCACGGCCTGAACGGCCGGAGCGACGCTACCGCAAGCAGAATGGCTGAGTCCGGCTAACCCTGGTGGCAACCAGTCGCCGCCCTGTCTCGACCCAATGGCGCAGGTCTGCGATGAACTCAGGATGGCAGACCGCAAGCCTGGCTGCCTCACGCTTCAAGACCGGCGTCCTTCTTCAACCTGGCCGGAGTCGTGGGTTTCTGGTTACCTGCGTTTTAACATCACGCTGATGAAGTGGATGACCGCCGAGTTCAAGGAAGTCGCGGATACGGTGACGACCTGATCGACGACCCGGCGCCGTCCTGCCAGCGCCGACTTTTGCGGCGAACTGCGAAAAGCCCCGCCACCGCGCTGCGGCGCGCTAGCTGTGGGCGATGCTGCTGGCGCGGATCGACGGGGCTTGCCCGCTGGCTGGCCGAATCTGCCACGCCGGGATACGCATCATCGCCTTTATCAACGCGGCCGGTATTGGCCGTTGCCAGGCCGAGGTCGTCGTGCGCGTGCATCTCGATTTCAAGGTCGCAATGCGCGCGCAACAAGCCGATCTTTTCATGCACGGCGAAGGGGTCGAGGATGCCGAGCGTATCGGCGAAACGGCAGCGCCGCGCACCCGCCCGCTGCGCCGTCTCGACGATGTCGGATTTGCTCATCCGTCCCCAGACCATCAGCCCCGCCTTGAGCCCGAGGGCGGCGACGGCGCGGATGCTGTCCTGCTCGACCGCGCCCATGGCCGGAATGCCGACTTCCATTTCCGGCACCCCCAGGGTATCGAGTTCACGGGCAATCGCCAGCTTTTCGTCGAGGCTGAAGGCCACCCCCGCCGTCTGCTCGCCGTCGCGCAGCGTGGTGTCGTTGATGGTGGCTGAAGTTTGGCTGGCAATGCTCATACCCAACCAATCGCAATTCTAGTGCCAGCCAATGTTCCTCATGGAATCATGGTGTTACATAAATTAGTGATTGTCGCAAACCCTACATTACGTTCTGCCAAAATATTCCGGAACGCTTTTTGTGATAACACAGGACTTCTCCACCCCCCCCCTCGCCCAATGGCCCGCATCCTCGTAATCGACGCATCGCAGAAGCGTGCGGTGGATATCTGCAGCGGGCTGATTCAGGTGTAGGGTCTGAAGTACTGATGCGGGGGTTTTTATTTCTGCATTTACCCCGCTTGCCGCTGCCGGTAGTAACTCAGGAACTGGTCCGGAGGCAGCGGTTTCGCGAAATGGTAGCCCTGGAACAACTGGCAGTCGTGCCGGAACAGAAAATCGAATTGCACCGCGGTTTCCACCCCTTCGGCCACAATATTCAGCTTGAGAATTTTTGCCATGTCGAGAATGGTAGACACCATCGCCTGCCCCTCTTCTTCATGGCCCAGCACGCAAACGAAGGCGCGATCGATCTTGATCTCGTCGAGGGGCAGCCGGTTCAGGTAGCTGAGGGATGAATAGCCGGTGCCGAAATCGTCCATCGAGAAGCGGATGCCCAGTTGCTTCAGCCGCTTCATCACCCGAATGACGCGATTGATGTCCTCGGCGACGATCGATTCGGTGATCTCGAACATCAGCTTGCGACACAGGCCGGCGTCGAGATGGCGCTGCACCAGTGCTTCGACCTGGGCCTCGAAATCGTGGTGGGTGAACTGCCGCATGCTGATGTTGATCGAGAACTGGTCGAGCGCGATGCCGGCGTCGTGCCATTGGCGCAGCGTCATGAACGCGGTTTCGAGGATGTGGTTGCCCAGTTCGACAATCAGGCCCGTCTGCTCGGCGACGGGAATGAACTGCGCCGGCGAGACCGCACCGAGCGTCGCGTTGTTCCAGCGGGCCAGCGCCTCGACGCCGACGACGCGTCCCGCGCGATCCAGCTGCGGCTGGTAGTGCAAGGTGATTTCATCGTTACCGAGGGCGAAGTGGAGCAGCCGCTCGATCTGCAGCCGACTCTCGACGCGGGCGGACATTTCCTCGTTGAACATGAAGACACCGTCGCGCCCCTTGGCCTTGACCTCGTACATCGCGATGTCGGCCTCCTTGATGAAGGTGCCGGCGTTTGCGCCGCGGCGGCTGATGATGCTCACGCCGATGCTGGCGCTGATATACAAGTGATGCTGGTCGATGACATAGGTCTGCTTGAGCCTGGCGAGCAGGCTTTCCGCCAGTTCCAGGGCGGCACGCTCACAGGCAGCCCGACCGGCGAAATCATCCCCGACAATGATGAACTCGTCGCCGCCGAGGCGGGCGAGGACAGCGCCGGCGGGCAACCGCTGCCGCAGGCGCGCGACAACCTCCTGCAGGAGTTGATCGCCGACATCGTGCCCCAGCGAATCATTGACGGTCTTGAAGTGGTCGAGGTCAATGAGCAGCAGATAGGAGTACTCGCCGCTCTCGCTCAGCGAGTTCATCCGCTGCTGCAGGTGCTCGATGAAGTATTGCCGGTTGTAGAGGGTGGTGAGGCCATCGTGCGTCGCCTGGTGATAGGCCTTCATCAACAGATCGTGACTGCTCGCGGCGGCATAGAGCAGGACCCAGGTCAGGGTGCAGGCGAAGATGGTGAGGACGTAGCCATACCATTCGCCGATGAAGAAGAAATAGAC